>CALLUQ010000067.1 GCA_938010565.1 uncultured Flavobacteriales bacterium | reverse complement strand
GGTTTGTCGGTTGGTTTTTTCCAGTATAATAATATTTGGACAAACTTTGGAGAATACTTCTGATAGGATAGTGCGATTAATTATATAGCTTGTCCTTAGCTGTTTAATTTTCTAAAATCAGGTTTTCAGGACTTAAACAGTTTGAAGATCAATAAATCTATTGTCAAAAAAGATTGGAAAAATCATTGGTTTTCAGTATGTTAGAAATATAACAACCAATACTTGCCCTAAAAGTACAGAATTGACAGCAGTTCTACAATGCACAATTGAAAGGAAAGTTAAACCTGGCCAGAGTAAAATTCATATCGTTGGTGGTATGTTCTCTGTGCAAAGTACAAACCGCTACCTTTGATAAGCTGGCCAATTCCTTTGCTCAATCCGGCTCCTCATTAAGACTATTGAAAAGACATATCTGACCGATTTGAAACGCATTGAAAAGCTTGTACTGCTAGTAATGATTGCTTTTGTTTGATGCTACAAGGTGGGCATATACTTGCATTAACATATCAGACCGGTAAAGATTAAAAATCATGGAAGAAGAGCAAGAACGCTATTCAAATATGGGTTGGATTGCATTGCTGATTTCCTGATCAATAAGTGTAAATAAATGGAGATAAATATAATGCAATTTTTGTCATGTACTTAACAGTATTTTTTTCGTTAAACTTATAAACTCCTTTTAGCTTTTTAAACCCTTCCAATCCGTTGTTTAAATCTGAATTGGACTGATTAAATATAATAAGAGTAAAAGGTAGTTCCCCCCTTTGAGTTAAAACAATTTTTATCAATTCTCCATTAATCATTATACACCATCTGTTGTTTTTAATCTTATATATCCTTATATTCGGATCGGTAAGATTAAAAAATTACCATTTCTAATCAATCACTAA
Source organism: uncultured Flavobacteriales bacterium (assembly GCA_938010565.1). Classification (GTDB taxonomy): domain Bacteria; phylum Bacteroidota; class Bacteroidia; order Flavobacteriales_D; family CALLUQ01; genus CALLUQ01. The sequence continues at coordinate 8,926 of CALLUQ010000067.1, read as the reverse complement.
CAAATTCATCATTTTATGCCGTTAACAAAAACGAATACCAACAATCCCATTCGTGGAATTGTTGTTCCAACAGCACGCCAGAAATCAGACTGTCAGGACGTTATTGCACAGCTTGATTTTGCAGACCTGGGAAGAGGTGCAGGAACTTTACACGTGGTGGGTACTGCACGCCTAGATATGCAGGGACATACCGGCGCAGGCGATGCCAACATTCAGGTACAGATCGGAGGAGGAACTACAGCTGCAGTATTAATTGCTGCCTCGGTACTGGCTACTCAGGACCCCGCGAACCAACGAGGTGCAACCAAAGGAGCCATTTCGGTGCTCAACCAGAGCCTGGATTCCGGTACCATCTGGACACTTACGGGAACCCTTCCGTAAAACGGATCCCTTTTGAGAAAATAACCGGTTCAATTCATTCCGATGGATTGAACCGGTTGCTTTTTTACAGATTCGGCAGAAACCATATTCCGTAGATAACACGATTATTTTCCGCTCATCGAATACAAGCATAAAACCCATATTCGTTTGGTATCAAAACCCATGGAAACGGTAAAAGTTGGCATCATAGGAGGAATGGGAACCCGGGCTGGAATTTCATTTCTTCAAAGACTGGCATTGTTCTCAGATGCAACATCCGACCAGGATTTTATCGAATTTATCTACCACAACAACGCAAAGGTACCCGACCGTACACGGGCCATCGTATATGGAGAACCTTCTCCTTTACCCGAATTGCTACGATCCGTAACCCTATTAAACCGTGCCGGATCCGATTTTATATTTTCGGCCTGTATTACGTCTTATTATTGGTTCGGGGAAATGCAAAAGGCTTCCGATTGTCCTGTACTTCATCCGGTTCAACTGGTTACCGGATACCTCGATGAAATGCACGGAGATGTTTGTAAAATAGGTTTGCTTGCCACTACCGGTACCCTGCATACACGGCTATTCCACGATCCGGTTGAACAACGCAAAGGCCATTCGGTGATTGCGCTCGACGATGAAGCACAAGAACACCTTTTTATGAAAGCCATTTATGCGGAAAACGGATTAAAAAGCAACCGGGTTTCTTCCGAGGCACAAGAACAAATAAGAACAGCCGTTGATCTTTTGTTGCAAAAAGGGGCGGAAGTGTTGGTGTTGGGGTGTACGGAGTTGGCTATGGTTGCGGACTCACTTCAGATCCCGGTTCCTGTGATCGACCCGATGGAATTAATGATCCGGAAAATATCCGGACTTGTTTGCCCGGAATAATCCAGAGCAAACGCATCTAAATTTTGAATAACCCCTCCGGATAGGGATGATCCCATCCTTCTTTTTTGTCCGGATCTTATGTATCCATCCGCTCAACTACATCTTTTTTTGGCTATAAACATGCTTAAGAAAGCTATAAGTTAAGGAAGTACAACAAATGCAATTTGAGACATTGGAGTTGCTACCTCAGGATTCAGAAACAAGGATATCCGTTTGAGGTCGCCTCAGTTCAACATAGGGAAAATATCAAAAGAGTGCTGTCCCACAGATGTTACTCTTTGTACACTTTGTGAGCAAACGTTTTTATTTTTATGATATACATTCCGGTAGATAACTTTGATAAGTCGATGGTGTTTTGATCGATAACCGTATAATTGTCAAATACTTGTCCTAAAGTATTAACAATTGTTATGTCTTTCGGATGATAAGTTATTCCATTAATTTCAAGAATATCTTTAACGGGATTTGGGGAAAATGAAAAAGAAGCCGTTTTGTGATCGGTAGAAAGAGGAATTGACGATTTTGATAAGTATTCAATTGCTCCAATATCCGGATCCGGATCTCTACTGTCTCCAAAAAAATCAATTGATTGTCCGCTTTGTGAGGAAGCACCATCTATTGCAGGGGAAGTGCCAACGAGCGAAAAATCATCATTGTTTTCATCTGCAAACAGAGGATCTGTTTCATGCCAGCCACTTGTAAGCGGATTAGAACCGGTGCTGCGAATGACGTTAACGCTTCCCGAATTGTTGAACACAATATTGGCATCAACGGTTAGGTTTGTAACCGGTTCTGCCAATATTCCCAATGCCCACTTGTTGGGTTTGGAATAGGATATATTGCTCAATATTTTAACATTGTTGGATTGGTTAATTCCAACTCCACCGGGATTTCCGTGGTTTGTAGTACCATTATCAAAAACCGTATTATGCTCAATGGTTGCATCGTTGGTATGATGACATACAATACCGCTGGCTCCGTTGCGATACGATAAATTATTGGCAATTAGCATTTCTCCGTGTGCATAACTTTCTTTATTTCTGGTAAGGAATATTCCGGTGCCTTCATCTATTTTAAAATGAACAAACGTTTTTGAAGGATTCCAAGAAATAAGTCGGTTTTCATTTTGATAAACTTCATTTTGGGTTATGCTAATTTTAGTTCCGGAATAGGTGTCTCCGGTTGGTCTTACCGTTGCTTCGCTAACGGTTATTGCCCCTACTCCCTGGGTAGTCCAGAAGGTATTGTTGTACACTTTGTTTTTGGCAATAATAATATAATCGGACTGTTGCGCCCTAATTGCAGCAGATGGCACATTCCTTATGGTATTTCCGATAAATTCTATGTGATGGGATTTGTTAGCTACCAATGCTCTGCCATTGTACTCTATCGGCTTTTTAATCGTTGCATTGGAACTCGACGGTTGGTTTACGGATGTTCCCAGAATGGATGGGTCTGTAATATTGATCCCCATTTCGGCTTCCAGATCGTGGATCACTCCATCCGCATCTTTATATAAGCCCCATGCATCTTCCGCTTCCTGTTGCGTAATATTATCGGCAACCCCATCAAAAATGAAGTTGCATATTTTTAGATACGATGAATTCTGAATTAAAAACCCGTAAATGCCATCAAACTCAATTATAACCTGTTCTCCTTGATATGGGATAAACGTGATGTAATTCCCGGCTGCACCGTTTATTTTTGACAAGTTAGCTACGGGGCCTCCTGTCCAAATATCATTGTCTCCAAAATCGGGATTTCGGTAAGTACCGCCTCTTACATAAACCGTATCACCGGGGAGGGCTTGTTTCGCCGCATGTTTTATGGTTTGGTATGGATTTGAAATACTTCCGTCTCCCGAATTATTATTACCGGTGGAGCTTACAAAGATCTGATTTTGCCCGTAAGATGTAAACCCCACTAAAAGGAGGGTAAGCAGGTATAAATTTTTCATTTTTTATCCATTTTGTTCATGCCTATATGAAAATGCAATGCGCATTTATACGTGATAACGTATCCATGCAAGGTAACAAATTTCGGGAGAGTTTCAATTTTTTATGAGTGAAGGAAAAAAGCCAAAGGCCGCTACCACAGCCAAGAGTGATGCTTGCTTGAACAAGCATCTTGTAAAAAACAGATCAACTGGTTGGGTTCTGGCTTGGCCAGGAGTGTGCCTGGCAAAGGATGGTGTATTCAGAGGGTGAAAGTCCCTTAAGGGTAAAACAACACCCCATTCCTTCCGAAAAACAGCACCGCATTTACCGTACCAACACCTTAACAAGGGTAGCCTCAAACCCGAAGGCATGGCAACCCGTCAACATAAAACAGAAAAATAAAATGAACCAACAAATGCCCTTAACCCCGAAAAACCCCTTTTACACCGCAAGGAAGGGCAACTGCTCCTTTGTCCTCATCACTCCCTTTCGCCCACAACTACACCCTCACCATCTGGAAGTTCATTTTGAACAAATACACCGATCAACACAACGAAATACACACCAGGTTCTCGCCACTAACCTGAAAAGCAATATCATGGAAACCCATGCGGAATATGAGATGCAAATTTTGGTTTGTACACGTTCAAATTATTGCTTATCTTGTACTTTAGTAATAGTATTTATTCTAACTAATTTCATTAACTATGGGTGGAAAAATAACAAAGCCATTGCGTGGCGAAATACCAAAAGGAGCAGCGGACAAAGCAATTCTTGAAATTGAGCGGCTGCAAAAAAGGATGAACAAAGTTAAATTACAACTGGAAAAGAAAGGATCGCTCAACATCGATCAATTCCAAAAAGCAAATAAAGCATTATTCACGGCATCCAACTTTATTGGTGAGGCATCGTGGGATTAAGCTTTTTTGCTTGCAGATGTTATAACACAGCCCCCTTTGCATAAGGGATCAGCCAATAATCTTTTAAATAAGGTTATTGGCTTTTTTCTTGAATTAAAAACCATTCTGAAAAAATAATCTTGACCACATTGTCGGAAAATAGCCCGCCTGATCTAAAAGCACTTGAACCGGAAGTTACCGGATTAAACCCCGGAGGATCGGGCAGGCAAGTGGTGGTGCTATTGTCGGAAGAATACAGGGCTGTAGCCGCGGAGTTTGCTATGGCAAAAGGGGCGGTTCTTGTACCACATTTCCAACATTCCGGATGGAATGCCCTCGTCAACCAATACCGCCCAAAAAGCCTTGTTTTTTTTGGCTGTAACAGCCTGTTTTCTGTTCAACTGCTTGCGGTGCTCAACCAAATCCTGCCGGTGCCCTGGGGAATTGTTTGCGGCGAAAACGTTTCGGAGGCAAAAGAATTGGCAGCCAGACAACTGGCACCGAAATTGCCGGAAGAAAAAAGTACATGGGTGGTAGATGGCATGAACGGATGCGTAAAGGAGTTTCGAAACCGGGGCCGGCAGATGGATGTTGCGCCTGTGGAAACTTCGGATCTTCCGGCACGGATCACCGCAGATATGGATATACTGGCAATTATTGCACACGGCGAAAGCAACCACTGCAACCTGAAAACAGCCGTAATGTGCGGCCTGGTTCAAACACATGAGCAGTACAACAATGCTCCTCTTGAAGGCGGGTGCTGCCGGCATGCATCCCACCGTTTTTGCAAGCGAAAACAAGCCCATCACCAACAGGTACTTTTTTTTCAGGAACTCAACACCCATTGTTTGCTCTTATTTACCTGCAACGGCATCGATCTTTGCCATGCACTTTATCCTTCCAACCACAGTATTATTGCCGCAACCTTATCTGCAAAGGTGACCACCGTTCTGGGGTTTTCGGAACCTTTCGAATTTGAACCCTGGCAAGAAACATTAACGCTCCGGATGTTATGGGCAGGTTACGCGGTCGGAACCGTACAGCAGGTATTGAATGACCTTTTTGAAAAAAGATCCGGACGCCGACCCGTGGTTCTGATCGGGGATCCGGACTTCTATTATGCGGCAAAAAACGATCAGGCAAAACCGTTCCGCATCGAATCCAAACCAAAAGGAAGCCACCTCATGATCGCCCTCGCAACATCTGCCCCGGACCGGGAGTTACTGAATGGAATGCAATATGTGGTGACTCTTGGAAAACCCGATGCCGACTGCCCCCCCGGATGGGAAGAAGCATCTCTGACCTTTAACGCTTTACAAGCCCGGTTATTAAAATGGGAAAAAGCCCTGCACCATGCACAAAACCTACAAAAAAGCCTGACGATGGTACCCGGACCATCCCAACGAAAAATTCAGGGGTATAACGAACTGCTCAAGGAAGCATCGGCCATTACTACGGAATTGGACCAACTGTTGTTTAACGGAGCGATGCTCTGCCATACATCGCAACAAAACGGGGTACTTTCCCCCCAACTGATCGAGGTATCGGTGCTGGCCGAACAACTGGGGAACATCTGGGATCGGACCATTTGTAAACTGATGGCCAACGGTTTTATCCAGCTGAACTTTCATCAGTACCTTACTGCCGGCAGTGCATGGCAGAAAGCGGAAGAAGGCGAATCCTGTCATTACTGTGGCAACGCCCTCGAAACGCGCACATATACCCGAAGGCAAACCCTTGATCGGATCCTTTTTACCCATTGTGCCAACTGCGGACCCAAACAGGTGGCTCCTGCAGATGTATCGGTGGGGATCGACTGTCCCACACAATGTAAAAAAGGAGAAACGATCGTTGTAAAAGTGATGACCAAAGGCGGATCGGAAAGCGGAGGACGGGTGGTTTTACAAATAAAAGATAACGGAAAGCAGCAGGTGGTGGTCGATCGATCCGATGCATACCCCGGCCATGCAATAAGCCTGAACGTTACGCTTCCTGTTACGGTTGCTTCGGAAATTCATACCTTAAGAGTGGTGGTGGTGCAACAAATGGAAATTTGCTATTTGCGAACCCGGATCACTTGTTTGCCATAAGACTAGAAAAAGCATGGAAATAGGGATTATGTTTTTTGCCAGCAGTAAAGGCACCACCGACAAGCAGTTTTCAAATTTGTTGAAAATTGCGAAAAAAGCAGACCGGGGAAACCTCTCGTCGATCTGGACACCCGAAAGGCATTTTCATGCTTTTGGCAGCGGGTTTCCCAACCCTTCGGTACTCGGAGCGGCCCTTGCGGTAGCCACCGAACGCATTGGCATTCGCGCCGGCAGCGTCATATCTCCGCTACACCGGGAAATACGCATTGCAGAGGAATGGAGCGTGGTGGATAATCTTTCCAATGGCAGAGTAGGCATTTCTTTCGGATCCGGCTGGAATGCCAACGACTTTGTACTTGCACCTGAGGCATACCACCGGCGAAGGGAGATCATGTTCGGGCAAATTGAAACCGTACGTAAATTGTGGCAGGGCGGTACCCTTACACGCCTGAACGGAGTGGGCAAAGCCACCCCGATCGAACTCTACCCAAAACCCTGCCAGCACGAGTTGCCCGTTTGGATCACTTCTTCGGGCAACCCCGAAACCTTCGTGCGTGCAGGTCAGATGGGAACCCATGTACTGACCCACCTCATGCTGAGCAATCCGGACCTCTTAAAAGAACGGATCGAACAATACAGAACCCATTTCCGACATCCGGATAAAAAAGGGAAGGTAACCCTTATGCTGCATACGTTTATTGCGCCTACCGAGTCCGAAGTACGGGAAGTGGTAAGCGGCCCTTTTCGGGAATACCTGAAAAGCTCCATTGGGCTGGAAAAAATGGCAGCGGCAGCAGGTGGGGCCGTAAGTGGCAACCTCAACATGTCGGCCGAACCCATTCCGGAGGAACTGATGGATGAACTGACAACGCTCACTTTTGAACGCTATCTGAATACAATGTCGCTGATGGGAACCCCCGAAGAAGTGATGAAAAGATTGCATCAATTTAAACGTTATGGTGTGGATGAAGTGGCCTGTCTCATTGATTTTGGCGTGGATGAACAAAACATGATGAAAAGCATGGACAGATTGATCGAACTAAACCGGAACCATATCCCGTAATGCGATGATGGATACAGCCTATTTTGAAAAACAACTGACCGGTACCGCTTTTAAAGAAATGGTGCTGGATGAACTGATCCGGGAACATCGGTTCGACCCGCAAGATTTTGCCCGCATACGCGCTTCCTACCACACCGGACGGGAGTTGCCCCGAAAACCGCCCAATCCGGTACAACAGCCCACCAATTATATCGAAGGCCTGCCTTCTTCTCCGTGGTATCCTTCCGGTATTTTTGACTGGGTGCCACTGCTGGAAGAAAAGGCGGATGCCATCCGTAAAGAGTACGAAAAGGTGAGAACACTCGGAGAAGCACATCCCGAAAAGGATAAACTAACCGATGCAGGCAATTGGAACAAAGTTTCTTTTTACCAGAGCGGTATAAAACAGGAAGAGAACTGCCTGGCCTGCCCGGTAACGACTGCGCTGATCGAAACCATTCCGGGTGCCACCATTGCCGGATCGGTCTTTTTTTCCATTGCTTCGCCGGGTACGCACATCGTGCCTCATTTTGGTCCGCACAATGCGCGAATAAGGTGCCATCTGGGACTAAAGACCCCCAAAAACTGCGGCATGCGGGTGGGCAGCGAAACCCGCTCTTGGCAATACGGCAAGTGCCTTTTTTTCGACGACTCGTATGAGCATGAAGTATGGAACCATTCCGATGAAGACCGGGTCATCCTGATCCTCGATGTTTGGAACCCCGGAGTTACGGGTTTTGAGCAACTGGCCATCCGGAACCTGGATTTTCAACGCATGAACATTGTGGCACACGCCAGTCAGCACGGATCCATTCCTGCTCCTTACGATGCCATCATCCAACTAAATGGCGATTGACGGGTACGCGGTCAGCGGGCAGGTCCATCCGTCAGCCACCCCGGATCAACATCTTCATCCAACAAAAAATAATGATCGCCGGCTACTTGGGCAACATCGATAAACCCCATGCAATGCTCCCACCCGAGCAAGTCGGTTATTCCTTCTTCCCGCTGTTGGTCTGCGGCCACCACAATTTGCATGAAACAAGCCGGTTTGTCGTTTTTTTTCCGGTATAACTTTGCTGCCCGGAGGTGGTGTTGATAACTCTTAAAATACCGTTCTTTTAAACCTTCCGAAAAAAAGTTTTCCGGTATCTTGCTCCTAATCATACGCTCCAGCTCCCTTTCAAAATGCGCTTCCAGTATATATGCTTCCCGGATGTGGGCATAGGCTCTGGTTTCCGGTGCATACGTATCGATCAGGTGCAATGAACGCGGTTGTACCCCTTTTTTTGCCAGTTGGCAGCACATTTCGAACGCGATCAGGCCGCCCACCGACCAGCCGCACACATGAAACTCCGACCAATCCGAAAAATATCGGAGGTAGCTTTCTGCCATTTGCTCGATGGATCTCGGGGCTTTTTTATCGAAAAGTATCGGCGATTGTATGGCCACCACATTTGCTTTTCCTTCCAGTTTCCGGGCTAGGTTGCGATAGCTTATACCGCTTCCGCTTACCGCGTGAATGCATACGTATGTGGGTCCGTTTATTTTTGTGTTCAATCGCAAGACCTGGTCATCCGGCTCCGGTTGATCGGTATCCGATCCTGCATCCAGAAATTTACTCAATGTTGCAATGGTAGGATGATCGAGAAACACCTGAAGGGCAATGTTCCGGTTGAATGAAGTGCGGATTCGGTGGGC
>CALLUQ010000066.1 GCA_938010565.1 uncultured Flavobacteriales bacterium | reverse complement strand
GTGCAGGCACCTACAGCTGTACAATTGCCGATGCCAACGGATGCAACACCTCGGAGGTAATTGCCATTACCGAACCGGCGGCCATTGCCATCAATACCAGCCCTGTTGTGCCCACGTGCAATGGTTTTTGCGATGGTCAGATCATCTCTTCGGTGAGCGGAGGAACTTTACCCTATATGTATCTGTGGACCGATCAAATGACAGGAGATACCGTTGGTACTACTTCTACCGTCACAAATCTTTGTGCCGGAACGTATGATTTAGTGGTAACGGATGCCAATGGTTGTTTTGCCACCACTTCCGTTGCTTTAGCGGATGCCGCTGCGCTTACGGCGAACGTATCCACTACTCCGTCCGACTGCAACCAATGCAACGGAACCGCCCAAATTGTGGTGAGCGGTGGGCAAACGCCCTATACATATCAATGGTCTCCGGTACCGGGAACAGGGCAGGGAACACCTGTCGTTACCGGATTGTGCCAAGGCGTTGGCAACGTTTTGGTAACAGATGCGGCCGGTTGTACCCAGGTCTTTCCGGTAGTGATCGGTACGGTTGCCGGAGAGACGCTTGCTACAAACAGTGCCGATGTGAGTTGCAACGGTTTTTGCGATGGAACGGCAACCGTTACCATAGTAGGAGGTTGTTCATCGCCTGCATGCAGCATTGCATGGTACAACGATCAGGCCACTGCTATTGGCCAGAATACCAACACGGCTACCGGGCTTTGTGCAGGAATATACATCGCAGAAGTAACCAATGCTGCGGGCTGTGTAAGCTTTGATACGGTTGTCATAAATGAACCTCTTGCCCTTGACGATAGGGAAGTGATTACCCATATTCCGTGCCATGGAACCTGTAGCGGTGAAATTCAGGTAACCCCTTTGGGAGGGGATGGGAACTATACCTATGCGTGGTCTACCGGTAGCAATACCACCAATACGGAAACCAACCTCTGTTCGGGGCCGGTAATCCTTTCCATTAGCGATGGCGGAGGCTGTTCTGCCATTTTCAACTACACCCTTACGGAACCTGCCGCTTTGGATGTAACAACTACCTCCGCGAGCGATGTTTCCTGTTCCAATGCAGCAAATGGTACTGCAATTGTATTCCCCGCCGGAGGAGCACCGGGATATACCTACACATGGTATGATTGCGCAACAGGAACACCTTTAGGACAAAATACACAACAAGCTACCGGTTTGCTTTCAGGAGATTATTATGTTGAAGTAACGGATACCAACGGGTGTTTGGCAACGTCTTCCTGCATTACCGTTGGCTCTCCGTTACCGCTTATGGTTTCTTTCACAGTTACGAAACCCGCCTGTGCCGGAGATTGTAACGGATTTGTAACGGCCAATGCAAGCGGTGGTACGCCTAACTATTCGTACCTGTGGATGGATGCCGGTATGGATACCCTTGCAGGCGAAAACGGGTCTGCCATCGGCGGGCTTTGTGCCGGGGATTATTTCTCTGTGGTCACGGACCTGAACGGATGTACATCGGGTCCGGCTTTGGTTGCGGTTACCGCACCTGTTCCGGTGGATGTAACGGTTTCTTCTGCTCCTGTTACCTGTAACGGAGATTGTGACGGAACAGCATCGGCAACCGTTACCGGTGGAAACGGTTTTCTCAGTTATCAGTGGTACAATGCTGTTGGTAACCCGATTGCAGTTGGGTCGTCTGTTTTGAATTTATGTGCCGATGATTACTATGTGGAAGTAATCGATATAGATGGCTGCATGGCGGTTTCGCCCCTCGCATCAGTTACGGAACCAGCACCGTTAAACGGAAATATTGTGGTAACAGATGTGCTTTGCAACGGCGATAGCACCGGATCTGCAACGGCAATGGTTACAGGCGGAACGCCACCTTATGCTGTGCAATGGTTAGACCATACCCAAACAGCCCTGCCGGGAGAAACAACACCCTTTTTGAGTAATGTTCCGGCAGCTACCTTCTATTTGCTGATCACAGATAGCCTTGGGTGTGTTTATCTTGATACGGCCATGGTTACAGAACCCTCTCCGTTAACCGGAACCACCATCAATAACCCAACGGCATGCAACGTATGCAGCGGCAGTTCAACGGTAAATGGAAGTGGCGGCACCCCGGGGTATACGTATTTGTGGGGTGCAAATGCTGCAAATCAAACAACACCAACAGCAACCAACCTTTGTGCAGGCATTTACACCGTAACCCTAACCGACAATGCCGGCTGTACGCTCGATGTGGTGGCATCGATCAATGATACGGATGCGGAAACCGTTGTTGTAAACACGACTTCCGTTACTTGTTTTGACGATTGCGACGGTATTGCAACGGCCATTACCGCTTGTGTAGACGGACCGTGTATGGCAGAGTGGTTTGATGGGAATTCCGGAGTTTCCCTTGGTCAGTTCGGAGATACGGCAACCCAACTCTGTGCCGGGCCTGTTCTGGTCATGCTAACCAACAACTCCGGGTGTGTAACCATTGTAAACGATACCGTAAATGCACCCGCACCAATGGTGGCAGGCGAAACAGTAACCCATGTAAGTTGCCTTGGATTGTGCGATGGTGAGATCACCGTTACCCCTTCCGGCGGAACAGGAGCTTTAACCGTTTTGTGGCCAGGGTTAGGGGGCCAAACCGGCACCACCGTTACCGGCCTTTGTTCCGGAAACTACAACGTGATCATTTCGGATGAGGCGAACTGCGATACTACGTATACCATCGCTGTAACGGAACCCGTACCCATTACAGCCACCGCTGTGGTTACGGATGCTACTTGTAATGGCACCTGTGATGGTGAAATTGTGGTGGTGCCAGCCGGCGGAGCAGGCAGTTTCACTTATCAATGGCAAGATGGGACAGGAGCGGATATTATAAATGAAAATAACGATACCATTTCCAACCGGTGCTCAGGCAGTTATCAGGTGGTTGTTACCGATGGCAACGGTTGTTCTTTCACTACTCCGTTGATTGCTATTACAGAACCCGCTGCGCTGGCTGTTTCAACCGTGGCTACCAATGCAAGCTGTACCGGAACTCCCGATGGGGCTGTTGATGCCATGGTAATCGGCGGAACCCCTCCCTATACCTACGTATGGAACCCGGGCGGCTCCGTCAATGAAGATATAAACAACATCGGAGCAGGAAACTATAACCTTACGGTAACCGATTCCGGCGGTTGTAACGTTTCCGCTTCGGCAACGGTAAATGAACCCGCTGCAATTACGGCTTCTTTCGCAACACTCGATGCTACTTGTGGTCAATGCAACGGTGAGGCTACTGCAAACATTTCCGGCGGAGCAGGCGGATACACCGCTCTTTGGTCGAACAACATGTCAGGAACCCAAACTACAGGACTTTGCTCCGGTATTTACCAGGTAGATGTAACCGATGGGGACGGATGCGGAGAAAGCTTTCATGTTACCCTTAACAACTCCGGCGCACCCACCGTTGATAACATCACAGCAACAGATGCAAGTTGTCATAATTCGTGTGATGGAATCGCAGATGTTACCGTTACCGGCGGCATCCCTCCTTATACCTACAACTGGTTACACAACGGAAACAACACCCACATGATAAACAATTTATGCGAAGGCATCTACTTCCTTGAGATTGCCGATGCGTTGGGTTGTATCACGGTGGCTACGGTAAACATAAACGCACCTGCCGAAATCATCGATAATCCCATCATTACTCCCTCTGCCTGTGGCTATATGGAAGGTGTGATTGCCGTAACTCCTACCGGAGGAAGCGGTGCCGGCTATACCTATAACTGGGTGCCCAACGTAACGGGCCAGGGAACGGGAACCGCAACCAACCTCGGAGCCGAGATCTACCACCTTACCATTACGGATGGCAACGGTTGTGGCGAAACTTTCGTTTACACCATGAACCATTCAACGGCACCTCACCTCACGGTGGTCGGAACAGATGCTAGCTGCTCAGGCATCTGTGACGGAAGTGCCAATGCAACCGTTACTTCCGGAACACTGCCTTACTCTTTTAACTGGACGGATGCAAATGGAGTTTTTGTTGCCGGCACGGAGGGTCTCGGGAATGCCTGTGCCGGCATTTATACCCTGGAAGTAACCGATGGTGCCGGCTGTAGTTCTTACATTATGGCAACCATCGATGAGCCGGAAACGCTTACCGCATCTTTCACTTTTGTACAACCTGCTTCCTGTGCAGGAGTTTGCGACGGAGCGGCGAATGTAAACATCACCGGAGGGGTATTGCCGTATACCTTTGCCTGGACGAACGGAGCGGGAAACCCGATTGGCAGTGCTGTTTCGGACAGCCTGACCCATGTTTGTGCCGATGCTTACGGTACCATGGTTCAGGATGCCAACGGATGTACGTTTGGGCCGGTTGGCACCGTGGTTACGGAGCCGGCACCCATAGCAGGCACTTTCAATATCACAAATGCTGCTTGTAACCAGGCAAATGGTTCTGCGGAAGTACTCCCATCGGGAGGTACAAGCCCTTATGCTTTCCAATGGTTTGATATGCTTTCCAATCCATTGACTACCAACCCCGTTTTGTCCAATGCAGTGGCCGGAGTTTATAGTGTTGAAATAACAGACTCCGGTGGTTGCAGCGATATCTTTACCACCAGTATCAGCAACACAAATAGCCCGGTAATACTGCTTGATTCATTGTTTGATGTCAGTTGCAACTCGGAATGTGATGGTTCCATCGCCATTACAGCAACTGCCGGTACCCCGCCTTATGCCTTCCAATGGAACAACGGATCAAGCGTAGAAGATCTGAGCGGCTTGTGTGCCGGAACGTATACGGTTCAGGCAACCGATGCTGCCGGCTGTTTGCAGGTCATGAGTTTTGTTGTGGGTGCGCCAATGGCGATCAGTGCCAATGCAACCGTTACCGATGCAACATGCGGAGGATGCAATGGTTCGGCAACGGTGGTTCCGTCGGGAGGAACACCGCCTTATACGTATCTGTGGAATATCGGCGGAACGGGCAATACGGGAAACGGGTTGTGTGCAGGTGTGTACGATGTACAGATCACCGATGCCGTTGGGTGCAGCGAAATCATCCATGTAACCGTCAATACCCTTGGCGGACCAACAGGAGAAACCATTGTAACCACCCCTGCTTCTTGTTTTGATGCGTGTGATGGAACGGCACAAGTTACGCCGGTTGGAGGCGTTTCTCCCTATACGTATCACTGGATGCACAATGGCCACAACCTCAACACACATGCCAACTTATGCGCCGGAACTTATTTCCTCATCATAACAGATGCCAACGGGTGTTCACGAACCGCTACTGTGGTGGTGGACGAACCTTCCTCCATCATCGATTCTACCATCGTCATTCCCCCGACTTGCGGAAACAATAACGGAATCATCAACATGACGATTTTTGGGGGAACAGGTCCGTATATGTATCAGTGGAATGCACCGCTCACCGGTACCAACCCTGTAGTAAATAACGTGCCGGCCGGTATTTATACCTGTGTGGTAACGGATGCAAACGGGTGTACACAAACCGTTACCATAACCATGCCCGACTCCAATGCACCCGATGTAATCGCTACGTCAACGAATGTACGTTGTTTCGGAGGGTGTGATGGTAAAATTGACAACACCGGTATCAGCGGTACCCCCGGCTATTCCTTCGATCTGTTCGACGGTTCCGGTAGTCCGATGGGAGGGTCCGGGATCAATATGTCCGGCCTTTGTGCAGGCGATTACATCGTTCGGGTAACCGATGCGGCCGGATGTGTGAGTTTTGATCCTGTAACCGTTCATCAGCCAGACTCTATCACCTTTAATTTACCGGTGGTGGTGGAGCCCACATGTAGTGGTACCTGCAATGGCGAAGCCACCGTGGTTCCGGTTGGCGGCGAACTGGCCTTTGGCTTTAACTGGTTGCCGGGAGGCGAAGTAAATTCAACGGCCATTGCGCTCTGTGCCGGAACGCATAACTTAACAGTAACCGATAACAATGGCTGTACGGCAACTGCCACGGTAACGGTAAATGATGCCGCGCCAATTACGCTTACAATTGACCATGTAACCGATGTGCCTTGTCTTACTTCAACCAATGGGACCATTGACATTACTACCGGCGGCGGAGCCAGCGGATTTACTTACGGATGGACCGGGCCCGGTAGTTTTTTCAGCAACAACGAAGATCTTACCGGCCTGAGCCCGGGAGATTATATGCTTACGGTTACCGATGCGAATAATTGTACTTTGACGGATACCGTTACGGTGCATGCGCAGGCGATAGTGACCGCCGACGCCGGACCGGACATCACAATTTGTGAAGACCGCTCCGTATGGTTGTATGGCAATGGAGGGGTAACCTATGAATGGTATGATATGAACGGGATTTTGTTGGGCTCAACGGATTCCATTTTCATACTGCCATTTACCGGAGTAGCTTGCTATGTATTGGTGGCTACAGATGGTTTATGTTTCGATCCGGATACCGTTTGTATCACTGCTTTTGCGCTGCCGGTTGCTGATGCGGGTGAAGATCGGAACGTAGAACAAGGAACAACGATCACCATCGGGGGAAACCCTACAGGTGCGTCAGGCTCAACCTACCTGTGGACTCCGGGAGATTTCTTAAGCGATTCTACCCATCCGAATCCGACCTATTCCGTAGAACAGCCCACTACTTTTTATGTTACGGTTACCTCTCCTGCGGGCTGTATTTCGATCGATAGTGTAACGGTTACTCCGGTGCCCGAAATTGGGTTCTCGAATGGCATTACTCCAAACGGTGATGGTTTTAACGATGTCTGGATCATTGATCGCATAGAGGAGTTTCCGGAGTCCGTAGTGGAGATCTATAACCGTTGGGGCCACTTGCTCTTCCGGTCCGTAGGATATGTGGAGCAATGGGATGGTAAATTCAACGGAGAAGACCTTCCGGTCGGAACCTATTACTATGTAATTGATCTGAAACATGCACTCTTCCCGAAGGCTTATACAGGGCCCATAACCATTCTCCGATAAACCCAAGGCATTATGAAAAGACTTCTATTACTCATTGGCTTTGTAACCGGGATCGGACAGGCATTCGCACAGCAACTGCCTTTGTATAGTCAGTATATTTTTAATGCTTATGCGATCAATCCGGCCGTTGGTGGCCATCAGGAGTATTACGATGTACGATCGGTGAACCGATATCAATGGGCGGGAATTACCGATGCACCCCGTACGTATACGCTTTCCCTTCACGGGCCTTTAAAAAATCGTAAAATGGGGTTGGGTGGCCTGTTGTATACCGACCATGTAGGGCCTACCAGGCGCACCGGCTTACAGTTTTCTTATACCTATCACCTACAGCTGAATCCAACCACAAAATGGGCGTTTGGCCTTTCTGCGGGATTGCTTCAGTTTGCTATCGACGGTTCAAAAATTACGTTACGTGATGAAGACGATTATGTTTTGAGCAACGGTTTTCAATCGGTTTTGGTGCCGGATATAAAGTTCGGGATGTATTTCTACTCCCCTGAGAAGTACTATGTGGGCATTTCCGCTCCTCAGTTATTGCACAATAAGCTGTACTTTTTTGATGAACAAACCTCAAGTAAAAGCTACCTGGAAAACCATTATTATGCTACTGCAGGATATAAATTCGAACTGAGGGATGATTTTCAGATCGAACCTTCCGTTTTGGTAAAATACGTTACACCGGCTCCCTTGCAGGTAGATGCAACTGCTCGTTTCATTTACAAAAAACAGTTCTGGTTAGGGGGTTCTTTCCGCACAGATGATGCTATTGCTGCATTGGTTGGATTTACTTACCGCGAAAATCTAATGATCGGGTATTCGTATGATTTTACAACGACCCGTCTTCAAAACCATTCCAATGGTTCGCATGAGTTAATGATCGGAATTAAGTTTATAAATGAGGATCAGCTTGCAAAACCGCAGGTGAAGTAAGCAAAAGCGTTTTTAAAGTTTGATCCGGTATCCGAGTGTACAACATCATCGCCTCGGGTCATTTTGCTTCAAATTTGACACTTTTACCCACATTACGCTTAGGCAATGTTGTGCCTTCGTTGTTTTTCTTCATCAGGTCTTTAGCCTGTAATTCAAGAGATTTTATGATTGTTACATCGGATTCAAAACCAAAAAGTCTGCTTATTCCTGTTTCTCTGGTTTGGATCAATATCTTCATTTTATAGGCTTTACCCATAGAAGCCTTTTCCAGCTTCTCAATCGCATCTTCAATCGTTTCGTATTCTCCTTGAATCTTTACCGGAACGGGCATCCCTTCGAAATGGTCTTTTAAAAATCCGTCTATTCCACTATTTCTCTGAACCGGAAAAGCATTGATATTTTGTAGGATGGATAATTCTTTCTCATTTTTCTCCTGATACTTGTTTGTTCCTTTATTTAACAGGTTTGATCCGGATATGATCATTTCTTCCAAACGAGCGTTTGCAAGCTCAACAGCATCCATTGAAATATCAATTCCAATAAATTGTCTTTTGAGGAATTTTGCTGACACACAAGTTGTTCCGCTACCGCAAAAAGGATCAAGAACCAAATCGCCTTTGTCTGTAACGATATTTAAAATTTGATTTAGCAATAAA
Source organism: uncultured Flavobacteriales bacterium (assembly GCA_938010565.1). Taxonomy (GTDB): domain Bacteria; phylum Bacteroidota; class Bacteroidia; order Flavobacteriales_D; family CALLUQ01; genus CALLUQ01. The sequence continues at coordinate 6,962 of CALLUQ010000066.1, read as the reverse complement.
ACCGGTTTTTGAGTTGGATAGCCTGTTCTTTCTTTAGCTTTTGGGTTTAAATATGGGATCTCCCAAACGTCTGAAAGTGGAACTCCTTTTTTCTCTTTACCTAAAATTACGTTTCCGTTTTCATCTTTCTTATAAACAGATCTACCGTTTTTATCGCGTTCTCTATCATGCAAAATTTGGTCAAGGTTTGTTGTAGCTGAATAGCCTGTATAAAGAGTATTGAATTTAAAATTCTTTGTTTTAGAATAAAAGAAAATTACCTGATGGCCATTTAAAAGCCCTTTTTTAGCATTTGACCATCTTTTGTATGACCAAATAATTTCGCTTTGGAAGCTTTCACGTCCAAAAACCTTATCCATTACCACCCTGATATGGTGTGATGCTGTTTTGTCGCAGTGAAGAAATACACTTCCTGTATTTTTCAAAATTCTTTTCGATTGCTCTAAAACCCTTTTTATCAAACCCAAATACTCTTCCATGGAACTGAATTTATCATCAAATGCATACGTTCTAGAATGGTCTTTATTCGTAAGACTATGTTTGCGTTGAGTAAAAAACGGAGGGTCAAAATAAATCAGGTCAACTTTTTTGGCTTCTATTTCTGTTAGTTTTTCAACACAATTTCCGTGATAGATCTTATTCGTTTCCATCTTTAGGCGTCCTTTCGTTTGCAATCTGTGTTAAAATAACTTTTAGGTCAACTCCCGAATACGCTTTTAAATATTCCCAGGCTTCATCTCCGCTGTAGTATTCTCCTCCAACACCAGCATAAAGCGTCTTTAAAGTTTCTTGAATTTTGATCGTTTGTTCTCTTTGAGGATAATAGAACATCACCTGTAATCAAGTATTCTTGACTGTCAAATAGCTATTCCTTTAGTACATAACAAAAAAATAACTCCTTGAAAATCAATAAATTTATTGTCAAAAAAGATTGATAAAAGAATTGATTTTCAGTGCCTTATAAGAAAACAATCAATGCTTGCCCTAAAAGTACAGAATTGACAACAACTCTCCATACACAATTGAAAGAAAAGTTAAACCTGGCCAGCGTAAAATTCATATCGCTGATGGTATCTTCCCTGTGCAAAGCACAAACCGTTACCTTTGATAAGCTGGCCAATGCCTTCAATTCCTCTGCTCAATCCGGCTCCTCATTAAGATGAATTCAGCGTTTTATTGCGGACTATCCTTTGGATCCGGATGGGATGGCCAAACGGATCTTTTCCTTGTTGCCTGAACAAAACAAGGAAAAGTTGACTACCGATCAACACTTTTAACCCTTCCTTCCCGCTTAATTGCCTTTTATCAAAAGGATTGGGACATGGTTTTTGATTTTATCTACTTTCGGCCCACGATCCATTTTAAAAGCAAAACTATGACAATGTCCGTCAGAATGGTCCTGTGGACCATGGCCTTCCTCACTGCTGTGCCGGCCCTGGCACAAAAAAAACTTACCAATGATCTCATTTGGTATTCGCCGAACTTTTCAGTCGATTATGTCAGTGGTTTTAACCCGATGAAAGACGGAAAACATTTTACACGGCTGGAATACGACCAAGGAGGAGTAGCCATCGTAAAGTACGATTATGCCACCAATTCCAAAGTAGCCACCATCCTTACCGTTCCTCAGTTCTCCGACAAAGCCGGAAAACCCGTAACCATTGATGCATATACCTTTAGTGCCGATGAAACCCGGATGCTCATTGCAAGCGATGAAGAAGCCATTTACCGCTACTCCAGCCAGGCAGAGTATTTTATTTACGACCGAGAGAGCGGAGAGGTGAAGCCACTTTCCGTGGTGGAAGGCAAACAGCGCCTGGCCGAGTTTTCTCCCGACGGGAAAAAAGTAGCTTTTGTACGGGCCAACAACCTTTTTGTGATGGATGTAGCTTCCGGAAAAGAAACCCGGATCACCCTCGATGGGAAAATGAATGAGATCATCAATGGCGGAACCGATTGGGTTTATGAAGAAGAGTTTGGTTTCGACAAAGGATTTTACTGGAGCCCGGATAGCAGATACATTGCTTTTTACCGGTTTGATGAAACCCATGTAAAACAATTCCAGATGCCAGTATACGGTACACTCTATCCGGAAATGCACACGTTTAAATACCCGAAAGCAGGCGAAGCCAACTCCGACGTGACCATTCAGGTATACGACCTTGCCAAAAACAAAGTACGCACAGCCGATACCGGAACCGAAAAAGACCAGTACATACCACGCATCCGTTGGACCAAAAAAGGAGCCCTTTGCATGCTCCGGATGAACCGCCATCAAAACCTTCTGGAATTTCTCATTACCAAAGTAAATGGCGAAGGGGTACTCACGTCCAAAGTACTGCATACGGAAAAGTCGGAAACCTATGTGGAAGTTACCGACAACTGGATCTTTCTCGACGATAATTCTTTCCTCTGGACCAGCGAAAGCTCCGGTTACAACCACATCTGGCGCATCGCCGAAAACGGAACCGCTACCCAAATTACCAAAGGCGAGTGGGACGTTGTCGAAATTAAAGGGGTCGATCATAAAAAAGGGTTGATCTACTATATTTCGGCTCAGGAATCCGCCATGGAGCGCACCCTTTATGTGGTGGATTTCAATGGGAAAAAGAAGAAAAAACTCAACAAACGGAAAGGACACAACGATGCCACCTTTAGCTCGGGAATGGAGTATTATGTGAACATCCATTCAGATGCCAACACACCTTATTACATCTCTTTGCACAACAGCAAAGGCAAAGAATTACAGGTGTTGGCCGACAACAAGGAGCTGAAAAAAAACCTGGAAGAGTACCAATTGTCGGAAAAAGAATTTTTCAATTTTACCACTTCGGAGGGCATCCGGCTAAACGGCTGGATGATCAAACCGCCCCATTTTGATGAGAGCCAAACCTACCCCGTTCTGATGCATGTATACGGCGGCCCGGGCATCAATACGGTAAACGATCGTTACGACGGACACAATTACCTCTGGCACCAAATGCTCGCTCAGAAAGGGTATATCGTTGCATCGGTAGACGGGCGCGGTACTGGCTATCGCGGTGCCGAATTTAAAAAATGCACCTACCGGCAGCTGGGCAAACTCGAAACCATCGATCAGATGGAAGCGGCCAGATACCTGGGCGGATTAACATATGTGGATGCCAGCCGCATTGGCATTCAGGGGTGGAGCTACGGCGGCTACATGGCCTCCCTTTGCCTCACCAAAGGGGCCGATGTTTTTAAAATGGGCATCGCCGTAGCTCCGGTTACCAACTGGCGGTATTACGATTCCATTTACACCGAACGTTACATGCGTACGCCGCAGGAAAACGCCGAAGGCTACGACGATAACTCACCCATTAACCATGTGGAAAAACTCAAAGGAGCGTACCTCATTGTACACGGCTCTTCCGACGACAATGTACACTATCAAAACACCATGGAAATGATGGATGCACTCATCCGGAAAGGCATTCCTTTCGATCAGGCCATTTATCCCAACAGGAATCATGGAATTTACGGAGGAAAAACCCGCCTCCACCTGTTTAACCACATGCTGCAATTTGTGGAAGATCATTTGTGATGAGATCAAATGTGATAAGAATTTGTAAATTCACCCCCTTTCAACATGTAACCATTATATTATGAGTAACCAAACAGACGAAATTCTTGGACATCCAAAAGGCTTGTTTTATTTGTTCTTTGCAGAATTGTGGGAGCGTTTCAGTTTTTACGGAATGCGTGCGCTGCTTGTCCTGTATATAGGCACCGAGCTGTACAAGGATTTAATGAATGGAGAAGAAATTGCCTATGAAATATATGCTGCATACGGCGCACTGGTGTACTTTACTCCAGCCATTGGCGGCATGATCGCCGACAGGTTGATCGGGCATAAAAACTCCATCATGCTGGGGGGGATACTGATGTGTTTGGGCCATTTTATCATGGCATACGAACAAGAAACGGTATTTTTTATTGCACTTGGCTTTCTGATTATAGGAAACGGGTTTTTTAAACCCAATATATCTTCTCTGGTAGGAGGTTTGTATGACGAAAAAGACCCGCGAAGAGACAATGGTTTTACCATATTTTATATGGGCATCAACTTAGGGGCTTTTCTTTCTCCGCTGATATGTGGCTGGTTAGGCCATTCCTATGGCTGGCATTATGGTTTTGCTGCCGCAGGAGTGGGAATGCTGGTAGGGCTCATCGTCTTTTGGAAAGGCATTAAGAAAAATATTTTTGGAGATCAGGGCCATCAGCCCGAAGCCATGAAAACGAAAAATTACTTTGGTTTCAATGTAAAATACATCGTTTACATACTGGCCTTTTTGTCCGTGCCCTTGTTTGCCTTTCTGGTGAATAAGAACGCGGTTGTAGTTCCCTTCTTTGAGACCGATCTGATGGGCTTTTTATTGTGGACACTTCTGATCCTGGTCATTGTTTATCTTATCGTACTGTTTGCTACAAAACTGGACCGGAAACAAATTTTTCAGATCATTTCCATTGTCATCTTAACCTTCTTCATCACCATTTTCTGGGCCTTTTTTGAACAGGGCGGAAGTTCCCTCACGATCTTTGCGGAGAATAATGTTGATCTGGTAATCCTTAATGCTGCTCAAACCAATTCGATCAACGCAGGATATATTGTGCTTTTGGCCATTCCGTTCTCGCTGATGTGGGGCTATTTAAGCAAGAAAAAGAAGAACCCCAATTCGCCCGTTAAATTTGGTTTGGCGATCCTGCAGTTGGGGCTTGGGTTTGTTTTCTTCGCCATGAGTGGTTCCTTTATGAGTGTGGAAGGAATGGTACCCATGGTATTCTTAATGTTGGGCTATTTGTTTATAACCACCGGAGAATTGTTTTGCTCACCGATCGGCCTGTCAAAAGTAACCCAGCTATCTCCGGGTTTTCTGGTTTCTTTTATGATGGGAGTCTGGTTTTTGTCTTCCTCTTTTGCACACCATATATCCGGGATCATCGCAAAAATGACCATACCGGACCAAACCGCTACGGAATACGTTGCAGATGAGGGTTTCTTAACCGGTTTTGCCAGTTCCATTTCAGGAACAGATCAGAATGCAGCCGGAGCGTTTTCCTTCGCGTATAACAAAGCGTATTTGGCCATGACAGATACGGCTAAAAATGCCACCTCTTATCCTTCCGAAGCAACTTACCATACTTACTTGAATACATTCGATCTGATGAAGGGAGTAAACGAATCCTGGGCAGCGGCTTCTGCAAGCGTTAAGGCAAAGGCAAACAAGGTAAAAGACGCTCTGGCAACGTTATCCGAATTTAAAGAGGACAAAGCTTTACTGAAGGAATACCAGAACTATAACAGGGCGTTCCAAACCATGGTTACTACAAAATCTTATCGCAACACCTATCAACTCTTTAAGGATAAAGAGGCCGGTGATATAACACCGAAAGAATTCGACCATGATTATGCTAAAATCCCGAAAAACTGGAAAACAAAAACGGATGATTTCAGAGCCATGGAGCAAGCCATGTTGAACAAAAATAAGGCTTGGGCCAAAGCTTGCTTTAATTACAATGTAGCACTGGAAGAACATAAAGCCTACGCCACGAAATACGAAACACTTGCTTCCTCCACGAAAGTATACGGACAAATTGCCCTGATATCCTTTATATTCGGGCTGTTTGCAATTGTAATTTCACCGTTGCTGAAACGGATGATGGGGGGAGTACATTAAACGTGAAAACCCTTTGAACAGCTGCCAGCTGGTTTTTTAAGGGTACATTTTTTGAGTATGTGCCAACTCCCCGTTTTAATGTGACAGATATATTTTCACCTTCTGTTCATGCATTTTACACGGGTTAACACTAAGAAAGGTTTCACACATTAAATGGAATAACTATGCAACGCATTCTGCTGTTTTTAATCGGTTTTTCGCCCTTATTGGCGATGGCGCAGGAAAAGAATAAGATCAACTGGGTTTCGATGGAAAAAGCGCAGGAGCTGATTTTAAAAGACCCCACCAAAAAGATCATGATCGATGTATATACCGTTTGGTGTGGCCCCTGTAAACTCATGACCAGAAATACCTTTGGCGAGAAAAAAACCATCGATTACATCAATGCGCATTACATCGCCGTAAAATTCAATGCCGAAACGCCGGATACCGTTATTTTTGACGGAAAAACGTTTCTCAATCCGGATTTTAATCCCAATGCCAACCCCAAAGGCCGAAACAGTACCCATCAGTTTGCTTCCATTGCGGCCAACAACGGACGCCTGGCCTACCCTACCCTGGTGTTTCTCGATCCAAAATTGCATCTGATCACCACTGTTCCGGGTTATCATACTCCCGAACAACTGGAGCCCATTTTGCATTACATCAACGAAAACGCATACCAGACAAAACCGTATGAAGATTATCTGAAAACCTTCAAAAGTTCTTATACCACTCCATAACTTTTTCTTTTTATCGCCATCTCCGGGGAATTTTTTTCCCGGAGGTGGTTTTTGTGGCCATACTTTGGCCATTCAAAGCCGGAAACCGTTTCTTGCGTTGATCAATTCAATGTATATCTTTGAGTAATTATAGGTAGACTTGTAGACAAACGATGGCATGATATGGGCAAAATAATCACATTTTTCAACCATAAAGGCGGTGTGGGAAAAACAACCCTGATTCATAATATCGCTTTTGCACTATCCGATCTGGGGAAAAAAGTTTTACTCATAGATGCAGACCCTCAAATGAACCTAACAGCATCCATGTATGGTTTATCTACTTCAATTGAATATAACATAGAAGATGATAATTCGAAATGGAAAATAAATACCGGAAAATATTTATCGATAAAGGAACTTATAGATATAACAACAAAACCTGCGGATCGCAGCATTGAAGAACTTAAAAAGAAAAATATTTTCAGAAAAGAAACAGGTCATCATAATGGATACATTGATTTAATAACAGGAGACATCAACTTGTCTGAAACAGAGTTTG
>CALLUQ010000065.1 GCA_938010565.1 uncultured Flavobacteriales bacterium | reverse complement strand
CTATATCTGCTAAATATGGATATATTTGTTATGCTTACAGAAAAAGGGGATTTATTATGAATGTCAGTTTAACGCAGAAACAGGAAGATTATATTAAAGCGCAACTAGAGAGCGGGGATTACCAGAATGCCAGTGAGCTGGTACGGGACGCGCTACGCTTGCACCAAATTTACCGTAACCGTATCATTGACGAGTTACGAAAAGAGGTTGAAAAAGGCTGGGACAGCCCTGCCAGTCCGTTATCCGCTACTGATATTGCATCAAAGAAATTAAAAGAGCGCAGATCATCGTTATGATTTGGCATTTATCCCAAAAAGCCGCCCGTGATTTAGAACATATATTTGACTATACCGAAGCCGAGTTTGGTTTAGAACAGGCGGGATCCTATGTTTCGTCTTTTGATAAGGCATTTGACTTACTTGCGGCACTTGCGGAAAATCCAAAATTAGGACGAGACAGAGCAGATATCAAAAAAGGACTGAGAAGTTTTCTCAAAGAGCATCATATTATTTTTTACCGCCTCCTTAAGGGGGGTGTTCGTATTGTGCGCATTTTGCACGGTAGCCGGGATATGCCGAAATATTTTTAGTCCACCATCCCCGTATCCTGCGAATTGACAGGGTGTCGTCAAGAAAGATGGAAGAGGGGACTGCCTTTGCATCACCTTGACAGTGTTTTTGCAAGAATTTGTTTGTGAAAAAACACATAATCTTCATGCCACACTATTCCATAAGAAATACCGTAGGAGCTTTCTCAGGGCAAAGGATAAATTAGATTCTTACTGTAAGAAGTAACGACTCATCTTTAAAAATAGCCTCTGCACTAAATACAAACCCATAACATACATGGAGAATACAACAAGAGATAGTAAGATGCTCCATATAAACGGCACCTCCCCATATTTTGGTAGAAAACCCAAAGAAAACTCCATAAATTTAAACAGTTCAAAAATGATTAGCAGACTAATTATACTGTAGAGAATATGATTTAAAACTGCTTTCTTAGCCAAAAATTTAATCTGAACAATAGAAATTACAACTAACAGTATTAGTTTGATTACCCGCAAAATATTTTCTTCTGCTTCTATTATGTGTGAAACAACAAAAAGCAGAAGAAAAAAAAGTACATGCCATAATGAAAGTATTGAGTACTTCATCTTAGTATTCTACAGTTAGAATTGTATATCGTTGGCTCTTTACATAATTTCTTACATTTCCTGCTGCATTACAACCTGCATCAACACAACCTGCAGAACCTTCAAAAATCCACCATGTAAATAGAAACTATTTCTGGGCCAGAACCACGATTCTAAAATTAATACATCTAGTTGAATAACCCCAAAAAACTCTTATTCGATTCAAGTTAGTATCGAAATCGAATTAAAAAGGCAATTTTTTTAGATCCACATTTCCCCCGGAAATGATCATTCCGATTTTTTTACCTGAAAAACGTTCCTTTTCCCGCAATAAAGCAGCGTAAGGCACCGCAGCCGAAGGCTCAACGATGATCTTCATCCGTTCCCAGATCAGCCGCATTGCACCGATGATCTCCGACTCCCGTACCCGGATGATCTCCGAAACGTATTGCTGAATAATGGGGAACGTTTTATCACCCGGAGAGGTGCGCAAACCATCTGCAATGGTATTGGGGTTCAGCTGAGACACCCGCTTGCCCGTGCAAAAAGATTGCCAGGCATCATCGGCACCAAAAGGCTCTGCTCCAACAACCGAAATGCCGTGGCCAAAATAATGGGCTGCTAAAGCTGCTCCGCTGATCAACCCACCGCCACCTACGGGACAGAAAATAGCCTCGATATCCGGTAACTCTTCCAGCAACTCCATAACCGTTGTACCCTGGCCTGCAATCACATCATAATCGTTGTAAGGATGCAACGGAGTGCATCCAAATTCGGCTACAATCTTTTCCAGCGTAAGCTCACGGGCTACTAAGGTGGGTGCGCAATAAGTGATTTCCGCGCCATACCCCAACACCGCTGCTTTTTTTACTTCCGGGGCATTGCGGGGCATTACAATACGCGCTTTAATCCCGAATATTTTTGCCGCAAGCGCCACCGCTTGTGCAAAGTTGCCGGAAGAGTGGGTGGCCACACCCTTGGCTTTTTGCGCATCGTTCAACTTGAGAATGGCATGGGTAGCCCCCCGCATTTTAAATGCGCCCGTGCGCTGAAAATTTTCACATTTGAAGAAAACTGTCGCCCCCGCCATTTCGTTTAACCACCTACTGCTGAGAACAGGTGTTTTATAAACATAAGGCGCAAGGCGTTGTGCAGTGGCTTTTAATTCCCCGGCAGTAGGTTTCACAGGGTCTCGGTTTAAAACAAAGCTAAAAATAAACAACGGCAAAATACAACATGTGATCCTGCCAAAGAAGAAGCCACCGGCGTATCAACACAACAAAGTGCAAAAAAGAGGATATAAAATACCGGAAAGGGGAGATGAGTTGTTACTTTCGCCTGTCATGTTCCGGTTTTTTCATTTCCATTTGCTGCATGTTCTGCTCCGGCGGTTTTTGTCCTGGCGCCTCAGAAATATCAAGCAGAAACAATTTGTTTTGTTTCTGAGCATACTCACCGGCTGTGCTGCGGGATTAATGGCCGTGGTGATCAAGAATGCCGTAAGCCTCATACAGGAACTGATCACCAAGGGTGCCGTACAAGAATTTCACAAGTACCTCTTTTTTGCTTTTCCGCTCATCGGCATCCTGCTTACCATAACGGTCATTCGTTTTGTTATCCGCCAACGGATATACCCGGGCATTCCCACCACCCTTTATGCCATTTCAAAACGCAAAGGCCTGTTAAAAAAACACAACATCTGGTCACAGGCTTTAACTGCTGCTTTAACCGTGGGTTTTGGGGGATCGGCAGGGCTGGAGGCTCCCACGGTAGCTGCCAGCAGTGCATTTGGATCCAACCTGGGCCAAATGATGCGCATGAACTACCAGGTAAAAACCTTGCTGATAGGTTGTGCTGCTGCGGGTTCTATGGCAGCCATTTTTAAAGCACCGGTAGCCGCTATTGTATTTGCCATCGAAGTTATCATGCTCGATCTTACCATGGCTTCCCTCGTTCCGCTTTTGCTGGCTTCCATTGCTGCGGTAACCATCAGTACGTTGTTTATGGGAGAAGACACACTGTTCCATTTCGACCTTCGCCATAAGTTTGTGATCAACGACATGCCCTTTTACGTGTTCCTGGGGGTTTTTACAGGGTTGGTTTCGCTGGGTTTTACAAAAGTGCACAACTTTACCTCGGGCCTTATCGAAAAGGTAGTACGGCCTTATAAAAAAGCCATTATCGGTGGTTTGATACTGGGGGGCATTCTTTTTGTTTTTCCTCCCCTTTACGGAGAAGGCTATGAAATGATAAAGGCCTTGATCGGGGGAAGACCGGAGGCGGTTTTCGATAGTGAAGTTTTTGGATTTTTCAGGAAAGACAACATTTTTGTGGTCAGTGCTTTTTTGTTGCTGCTCTTTCTTTTTAAAGCCGTTTCTACCACCATTACATTGAGCATTGGCGGAGTAGGCGGAATTTTTGCACCCGCCCTTTTTATGGGCAGTGTATTGGGCTACTTCTACGTTCGCATTATAAACATGTTTGGCTTTAAACTCGACGAAACCCATTTTTCCCTTGTCGGGATGGCGGGCCTGATGGCCGGTATTCTGCATGCCCCCCTGACCGCCATTTTCCTGATCGCAGAGATCACGGGCGGTTACGAGTTATTTGTACCCTTAATGGTTACCGGGGCTATTTCTTATTCGGTGGCCCGGTTGTTTTCGCGGCATTCCATCTATACGGTGCAACTGGCCAGGCACAGGGCGCTTATCACACACAACAAAGATCAGGCAGTGCTCACCCTAATGGAGTTAAAATCGGAAATTGAAAACGATCTTAAATCCGTTAAAGCGGAAGCCAGCCTCGGAGAAATGGTTCAGGTAGTAGCCAGCTCCAACCGAAATATTTTTCCGGTACTCGACCATGAAGACCGGTTGACGGGCATTGTGCTGCTGGATGATATTCGTAAGATCATGTTCGATCGTGATCTTTACGAAGAAGTGCATGTATATGATTTTATGGTGCAGCCCCCCGATGTGATCAAACAATCCGATGCGATGGAAACCGTGATGGAAAAATTCGAATCTACCCGGGCGTGGAATTTACCGGTAGTAAATCGAGGGAAATACGTCGGCTTTGTATCCAAATCCAAGCTCTTTTCCGCCTACCGAAAATTGTTGCAAGACTTTTCCGGAGAATAAAAAATGCCGTGCAGGAAGGGGTGTCCTCATTCCATACCCGGAGAGGAAAAATGGATCTGCATTTGTTCTTCGGTACGATGGGTTTTCTTCGGCGGATTTCATTTTTTATTTCATCGGATGCGGTTGCTTTTCTTGACTTTGATCGTCTATAGGTGTAACAACCTAGCTCTCAATTCATTTTATTTTTTACCGGATGCCGCTTTCAGATTAAAAATCTGATTAATAATGCTTTGTGTTGTAAGATCTCTTGGCACTACTAATTTCAGAGGTCTGGCTATGGTTTGTTGATCTTCAGATACCTTAGACCTCATATATAGCAGTTTCTCTGTCTGGTCCTCTTTGACCTCTGGCAGCTGCGTGGCATCCGGTGCTTTGGCAATTTGTCTTTGGCTCAGCCTGGTGGTATTCCTGAGATAATTCAGGAATGGATATGCTAAAAAACAGGTGGCCACATGTTCTCTGGCCTGTTGGTTGGTCCAGTGGAACACGGGGTGGGGTTTCCAAGTCGCTTTTAAATGTTCCAAAAGCATGCTCTACCTGATAGAGGTCTGCATACTTCTCTATCCATTCCTCTACGCTTAATGCTGTGGAAGTAACAATCGCTTTAAATCCATCATACTTTTGGTCTTCTTCTATTTTTTTCGAGTTAAGTTCCACCCGCTGGCTTTTGGGGTCCGTTTTGATAAACGGGCCTGCTCCTAAAAATCAAAAAGGTGGATTTAAGGCCGGATCACATTATGAGGCTTTACCAAGCGATAAGAAGAATGTTGTTGAAGTTCGTGCGCTAAAATCAAAGCAGGTTTTAACGCTGCCTCATGAAAAACAGAGCATTTCAAAGTCTATTGGAAAACAAAAACGGACTTAGCAGTTGGAGGCTTCATCAGACCGGCTGAAAATTTAAAATCCAAGGAAAATAACGGTTGGTGTGCGATAGCAAGCGCCCCGAAAGCGTTCCACTTCCTGAAACTACCCTATTTTTGATTGGTATAGGGCATCATCTTGCACCCCAACAACCTTACCGACCTTCCGAGCCATTAACTTTACTCTAATTTGACTTGATTTAGCAGGGGCCAGGCCATAGATGATTACCTTACTAATTGCAAGTATGCTGGGGTTATGCAGCATGAAAACGATAGTTTGGAGTAATCACAGCAGTTGGCGATCTACGTTTTGGCTCAATAATTTGCACTACTTCCAGTGTGCCCTGCTTGCAATAAGGGCACTGGCCCGAAGTTATTCCAAGGCGATCAAATACTTGGGTTTGTGCATCTTCTTTGGTAGGCCGCTGCCAGTGCTGTATGCCAAAGCATTGCCGGGCCAGATTCAGTAAGGTGGTTTTGTTACGCGAGCAAAGCATCCCATAATGCCGGATACGTACAAACCGGGATGGCAAAATATGCTGAGAAAAACGACGAAGGAACTCCTGGGCATGCAAGCTCATACCCTTTTTTCTGTTGCCATCCCGGTAATCTTTCCACTTAAAACGTGCCTGGCTGCAGGCTGATGTGTTGGTAATCCGGTGGTTGCTAATGGCTATTTTATGGGTATAACGTCCCAGGTATTCAACTACCTTGCAGGCTTCCAAAAACGGTTGTTTAGCATAAACCACCCATCTTCTGCAAAACAACTGACGGGCAATTGACTGTGGCACTTCCACGCCCTTTTCCCGTAAAGTACTCATAAACGTTGCCTTGAACACATCGGTTAAAGCATAAGTTGGAAATAGGTACTTGCCTTTGCTTTTGGCAATGCGGATGGTCATCCGATGGCTGTCAATATCGGTTAACTTCAGGTTCACTACTTCTCCTAAACGCAGTCCGCCCGAATAGATCAGGCTTCATAAACCCCGTTGCTTAAGTCTTTGTGGAGCGAGAAATAAACAACAAAGTTCCCGCTGTGAAAGGACTACCGGAAGTTTGCGTTCATTGCTTACCGTTGGCATTTTCAACACCCGGTCTTCCGGACCGTACAACCGGAAAAAGAAACGAAGCCCATACACGGTGTGCTTAAAATAAGTACTGCTAGCCGACTTTTGTTGAGCCAGATGATAAAAAAATGGATGGACTTCATCGACATCAAGGTCCAGCAGCGATTTACCAAAGTGCAAGCTGATCTTGGCAACTGCCCGTGAATAGTTGAAAATTGCACTGGGAGCATAACCATTGATGGTGGTTTGTTGTTCAAATTTAGCATAGTGCTCTACAAAGCCGGGAACCTCGTGCTACAATTGTTTTGGCTGAATTGGAGCGATTTACTCTTTTTTTGTTAGTTTTATTCATAACATCAATTTTTGTTATGAATCTAACCTCATAGGCTTTGAAGTCCGGTCTTTAGCTACCGGAGGTTGGGTTCAACAACTGATAGCATTGATATCCCCAATGGTACGGTGGTTATTGAAAGCCTTAAAAAACGTAAGCGGGGAATCTATCGCGAAATCCCCTTGCCCGAATTTCTACTCAAAGATTTGGAAGATTACATTCGTGAGATGCGGTTTCAGGTGGGGGCAAGTTTATGGCGGTTTTCTCTACGCACGGCTTCCAGGCAGATCAAGAGTGCTATGGAAGAAGCCAAAATCAGCGGCATACGATCTTGTGCTAAAGGGTTGCGACATGGCTTTGCCGTACATGCGGTAACGAAAGCCCCTCTTACTTTGGTCAAAAAATGGCTCGGTCACAGCTCATTAAAAACCACCGAAATTTATCTCAACATTGCCGGCGCAGAGGAGCGGGAAATCGCACAAAAAATATGGTGAGCACAAAAACAAGCAAGATAGGAAATGAAAAAATGTCGGACATACATAAACAGCTTCATGTGCTGGAGGGCGAACTGATACGGATCGGCGGTCTTATGGAGGCATACAGCAAATCCTACCGGATGATAGTGCATCTACTTGCATCGTAAACGCAATTGAAGAAAGACTCAAATGCCTCCGAAAACAGTTTTATGAACACTGGGAAATCTTAACGAAATCCCGATATTAACTGCTCGCCTTTTTGTACAATGCCTCGGCCTCAGCGTCTAATGTAGGCTCAAGTTTTTGCAAACGCTCCAAAAGGTTCATGGAAGTGTGTTGGACAGTGAGTACACAAACAGCATCATTGATTATGTCACAAATCAGAAAATGTTTTTGAACAGGATATACAAGAAATTTGGAAGATACGGCTTTATTAATTTTTAAAAGCCCCTCGTTATCTTGAAGAAGAGAAAAGCAGTCTTCAAAACGCCGAATGTACCTTACAGCCGTTTTTTCACCCCATTCCGCAAAGGAAAAATCATAAATATCCTGAAGATCATCCAATACCCTGTCTGTCAGAAGAAGCTTTGTCATCAGCCTTTGCGCTTCCTATACGCCTTTAAATCAGCCGTCAAATCACCTGAAAACTCTTGAACACGGCCATGTATTACATCCTGATAGCCCTCAATAACAGACCTTCTTAGACGAGCCGCTTCCAAACGCTCGCTTTCATGACGAATAAGGTCGCGAACATACTCGCTCGGTGTAGCATATAGTGTTCCGTTTCCGGATTGACTTGCGACGAATTTTTTCATTTCATCAGTCAGCGCAATATTTATTGTCTCTGTTTTGGCCATAACATAAAACTCCATTTTAATAATACAAAAATACAAAACTCTTTATATATTGTCAATATTTAAAGAGGTAAAGCCTCGCTCCAGGACTTCGATACCTGCTTATTTCCAAAATAAAAGAACAAAAGGTGAATATTTTTGTTGACTCCGGATTAAAGCACTGTTACAACCCGTGATTGTAAATAAGATATAGGAATATTTTCTCGTGTCTTTTTGTTGATTGTATAACTCGTGTGGGGGGAAACAAAAGATGAGTAACAATACACTTGAATCGATGTCCGGATAAAGGGGTGAAAAATTTTAAATGTTATGCGGCTCTGAGTGCTCTGGTGTATAACTTCCACAAGTTGGGCGAATATCTCCGAAGAGAACAGGTGCTAAAAAAAGTGGCTTGAATTTCAACATATTAAGATCTACTTTGGGGAAAGTGCGTCTTGTTGATACGGAATGGGAGAAAAAACAGTCTTTTTTGTACTGAAATAGCTCTGTCATTGGTTTACAGTGCCACAAAAAAAGAGAACGGCTAAATTTTGGTCAAAAAAATGCAAAAAATGAGCTATTTTTTGATGTTGGATTTTGGGAAAGATTTGATTTTCGACCGGGCACTATTTACCGATTACAGTAACATACTGAAAGCCGTTTCTTTTAGCTTTCAGCACAAGTCTTGCATACTTATCGTTAATACAATCATCTTCGGACAACCCTTGCAAAAACTCCTCTAACAGTTGGTCGAAATTTGAAGCCCTTTTTATAGCGATTGTTTCACTATCTGTTCCAAGAGGGACTTGAAAATAATCTTGTTTAAACCAATCCTGATAGTGTTTTGGAACCCTCTTTCGAAAGTGAAACTTTCGTCCGCGCTTTCTTAAAAAATTACCCATTATGCCTCGTAAAAAAATGCTTTAAGACACATATCTTGGCACATAATGAGATGCAATTTCAAGGTTTATTGATATTTAAATGACACAGAATTGGGCACTTCGTTTGAAAATATTGTTTTAAATCAATGCTTTATAATTTATGCAGGCAAAATTTTTGAAAGAAAATGGCGGTGTCGGTGGGCCTCAAATATGATCAATCAACACAAGATCGATTTAGAAAATTTGAGCACCAGCAAATGCACTATCGCATCACGCCAGATCACTTCACCATGTTAAAAACAGGTAGAAAAGCCAATAACTACATTGTTGAAACGGCCGTTTTTAAGGCTGGGAAAATTTGGGGGAAGGATAAACAGAATTTTGCCTTGGTGGGGTTTGGTCAGAGGAAATAGGGTTCTATTCGAATGGCGTCAAATGAAGCCGTTTAAAACCCATAAATGTTTTCTAATTGCTTACAAATAAAAAAGGTTACGATTTTCATTCAATCGTAACCTTCTGATTTTCAGTGTGGGCCCTACTGGATTCGAACCAGTGACCCCCTGCTTGTAAGGCAGGTGCTCTAACCAACTGAGCTAAGAGCCCGAATTTCAATACTTTAAAACCCTCCGATAACCGATCAGGCTTTGCATTGAGCTTGCAAATATAGATCAATTATTTTTTCTGCCAAACCTTCCGTAAAGAATTATAGGACTTCTGCTACAACAAATGCACTTCCTCCAATAAGAATAAGATCGTTTTCAGCAGCAGCGGCGTTTGCAGCCGATAAAGCAGCAGCCACGGAAACATAACTCAACCCTTTAATATGGTACCCGGAAGCTTTTTCTTTCAGTTGGTCCCGATTCAGCGCCCGGGGAATACCTGCCTGACAGAAATAATAAAGCGCGTTTTTGGGGAGAAGCGGTAAGATCCTTTCTACCTCTTTGTCTTCCACCATTCCCAGCACAAAATGAAGTTGCTCAAACACCTCTTTTTCCAACTCACCGAGAATGGCCCGGATACCGGCCTCATTGTGGCCGATATCAGCAATGGTTTTGGGCATGGTACGCAGGGTTTCCCAACGGCCACGCAACCCGGTATTGGAAACCACCTTCCGGAGCCCTAAGCGCAGGTGTTCGTCCGAAATGTGCCAATGCTTCAAACGCAGCTGCCGGATGGCCTGTAGGGCCGTTTGTACATTAATGTTTTGAAAACTACCGTGTAAATCGGTCGTATAATCTGGCAAAGCCTTGTCGGCCGGATGAACAGTAGCCCGCAAAGCCCTTGCACGTCTGCGGATCACTTCGGCCGCTTCAGGGTGTAGCTCGCCGGTTACAAGCGGTGTATTTTCTTTGATAATACCGGCCTTTTCAGCAGCGATCTGTGCGATGGTATTTCCGAGCAGGTGGGTGTGATCGAGGCTGATGTTGGTGATAACACTTACTTCCGGGCCAATTACATTGGTAGAATCCAGCCGGCCCCCCAAGCCCACTTCGATGACAGCAATGTCTGCTTTTTCTTCGCGAAAGTGATGAAAGGCCATGCCTACCGTGAGTTCGAAAAAAGAAGTATGCAAGGGTTCAAAACCATCTTTATAGGCCGTTACAAAGTCGGTAACCGCCTGCCGGGGCATTAACTGCCCGTTCATGCGGATGCGCTCTCTGAAATCGGCCAGGTGCGGAGAAGTATAAAGCCCTGTTTTATATCCTGCTTCCTGCAATACCGAAGCAATCATATGGCTCACCGACCCTTTGCCATTGGTGCCAGCCACATGAACGGTCGGAAACGCTTCTTCCGGGTTTTGCAATAACTTACACAGCGCGATGGTGTTGCTCAGATCAGCCTTGTAAGCCGCCTTGCCTATGCGTTGAAAAAAAGGAAGCCGCGAATACAGATAGTCCAGCGTTTCCTCGTAAGTCATCAGCCTTTTCTAAACACAAAAGTAATGGTCCCTTTTTGCTCGATCGCAGCATCCGGCTTTACACTGAACCGGGCTTTTTTAGCGGCAGCTTCAGCCCGTGAGATCAACTCGCTGCTGGAAGTATTTGATTTACGACGGTTTGCTTTTACACGAACAACATGGCCCTGCCGGTCAACAAAAATATCGACCACCACCGTACCTTCCTGCTGAAACGAGCCATGGATAACCGGTTTGTTCACAATGCCACGACCCGCAAGCGAATAGCCATCGCCTCCCATTCCGGTACCCGAACCCGATTCGGTACCCGATCCGTTGCTGTCTCCTGAGCCTGTGCCTCCGCCTGCACTGTTGTTGTTGCTGCTGCCTTTGTCGCCAGGGTAAAGCGACCCCGGATCCACAGTGGGTTTATCGTCAACAGGGTTGTCGTTTACATGTGGTTTGGCATCTACGGGAGCCTCATCCGAAACTTCCGTTTCCGATATGACATCGGCCTGACGGTCTTCCGGAGCAGAAGGCTGCTCTACCTCTTCCGCAGCAGAAGCCGCAGAAGCTTCCATCTCGGCTTCAGTCCCTCCGCCCGAAGCAGCAGCACTCCAATCGAACATGATCACTTCCTTTTCTTCGATCGGAGGATCGGGATAGCTAAAAGCCGGGAGAAAAAAGATGATGGCTAGAATTGCGCCAAGAATAATGGAAGTAATGATTTGAGAACGCCGCTTTTCTTTCTGCTCTATTTGTTGAAGATCCAACCGTTTCATAACCCTGTCATTTGCCATCGGTCGCAATACCAATATTCCATTCGTTCTTACGAGCAATCACCAAAACGTTGGTGGTAATTCCGGTAGGAACACTCTTATCTACGTGCAAAACGATGGTGGGTTTCTCCGTACCTTCCATTGCCGTTGGAATGAAGGTAGCCAAGTACTGCTCCAATGCTTCCGGATCTACCTTTTGTTTGTTGATATAATGATTCAGTTCCTTATCAATGGTAAGGCTTACTTTTGGCGTGTTTTTTCCTTGCGGAGGATTGCCATTGGGCAAATTCACCTTTACCGCAGGAGGAGCGATCATGGTGGAAAGGATGATAAAGAAAATCAACAGAAGGAAAACCAGATCGGTCATCGACGACATGTTGAAAGACGGATCAACCTTATTTCCGGACCCTAAATTCATGCGGTAGCGGTTTTATTTGCCCGGTTCCTGAAGCAAGTCCATGAACTCAATCTCGGAAGCTTCCATTTGATGGATTACTTTGCCCACTTTGGTGACCAGCATATTGTAGCAAACATAAGCAAGAATACCAATGATCAAACCGGCAACCGTAGTTACCATGGCCTGCATGATACCGCCTGAAAGAGCACCGATCTCCACATTTGGCGAAACGGCTATAGCATGAAAAGTAATGATCATACCGATTACCGTTCCAAGAAAACCGATCATGGGTGCTGCACCTGCAATGGTTGCCAAAGTAGACAAACCACGTTCCAGATTAAAAATTTCCAGCTTTCCCGAGTTTTCTATGGCGGTACGAATGTCATTCATAGGCTTTCCAATGTGCCGGATCCCCTTTTCAAGCAACCGTGCAGATGGAGAATCGGTAGAAGCACACAATTTACTTGCGGCTTCTACTTTACCATCCATCATATAATCCCGCAGTTTTTCATGAAAATGCCCGTCGGGAGCTGCCGCACGCCGAATAGCCATGAAGCGGAATAAAGAAATATAAATGGCCGAAACAAGCAATAAAGCCAGTGGGATCATGGTAATCAGGGTCGACAAACCGCTGTCCATGATCATCTCAAAAACAGTTTGGGTGACGACTGCCCGATCCTCTGCATGGTTGACAAGAGAATCGACCACAGAAGTACCCCCTTGAGTAATTTGATTGAAGAGCAAATAAAATTTCATAATGTATGCTTATGTAACGCTTGTTCTTCGTGTTTCAGTATCACCACCCAAGGAGTAAATCGTTAAAACAGCAAATAGGCACCGGCTCCGGCAAGGTAACCGGCAATGGCCAAAAGGCTCATTCTTTTTAAATACCAGCCGAAAGAAATTTTTTCCAGCCCCATTACGGCTACCCCTGCGGCAGACCCGATGATCAAAGCAGACCCTCCGGTTCCTGCGCAGTAAGCGAGGAATTTCCAGAACTCTCCGCCGGCCTGATACACTCCGGAATCCGCAATATCGTACATTCCCTGGGCCGCAGCCACCAACGGTACGTTATCCACAATGGCGGAAAGGAACCCTATGGCAACATTGATGGCGTATATGTTGCCTAAACTTTCATTCAGGAAGAGGGCCACTTTAGCTAGGTATCCGATCTCCTGTAATGCCGATACGGCCAAAAGGATACCCAAAAAGAAAAGCACACTTGCAGTATCGATCTTTTGAAGGATCGTCAAGGGTGAAAACTCTTTCTTTTTCTTTGGACTCTTTTTGCGGTGCATCAATTCAACAACAGTCCAGATCACCCCTAAACTCAGCATCATCCCCATAAAAGGAGGAAGGTGGGTGGCGGTTTTGAAAATCGGTACAAAAATCAAACCGGCTAATCCCAACCCAAAAATAAATGTCTTTTCACTGCTTTTCAGACCGGCACCATGGCTGGCTCCATCGGCCAACTCCGGCCGTTCGATCTTTCCTTTGAATGTAAAAGAAGCGATGATCAACGGAACGATCATGGTAACCAAACTTGGCAAGATCAGTCCGGTGATGATGTCGATGGTATGAGGCAATTGGCCTTTGATCCATAACATCGTGGTGGTTACATCTCCGATGGGCGACCAGGCTCCACCTGCATTTGCGGAAATGATGACAAATCCGGCAAAGTACCAACGGGTTTTCTGGTCCGAGATCAGCTTCCGCAGCACCGATATCATCACAATGGACGTGGTCAGGTTGTCGAGTGCAGCAGAAAAGAAAAACGTGATCGCCGAAATGATCCATAAAAGTTTTACCGTATTGGTGGTTGTGATCTTATCGGTGATGATCGAAAATCCGCCGTGTGCATCCACTACCTCTACAATGGTCATGGCTCCCAGAAGGAAAAAGAGGATGCCGGATATTTCAAAAAGGTGATGAATTAAGCCGTGCTCCACATAATGTGTGAGCTGTGTTTTGGTCGATAACTCGGCTTCTCTTTTTTCAGATTTGGCAACGCCGTTTTCACGGTTGTATTCGTTTACTACTTCATCAAAAAAGATGATGGTTTTATCCGTTTGCAACGCATTGCCTGTTTCTGTGGCAGCATCCTGATCGAGTACTTCCTGGTTTTCGGCAATGTGTTGTTCAATGGTAGGATATTTATCCGGGTCGTTATCGACCAGCAAAAACCCCGAAGGGTTAAGGGCATACATCCCCCAACATATCATCCCGATAAGAAGGGCCGATGCTGCTTTATCTACCTTAACAGAGTGTTCGAGCGCTATCATCAGATAGCCAAGAACAAATACAATAACAATAAACGTTTCCAAAACTTCAGATTAATTGGTTAAGAGCTATTTTAAAACTAGTTTTTGCAATGTTTTTCTGGGAAGGATCCAAGGCATACACCTTTTCAATCGCTTTCCGGATGGTGTTGGAGGTATCGTTGAATATACCTTCTTCGGACATGTCGATATCGCCGGGCTCCATCAGGTAGCTAAAAACACGGGCCATACCGCAGTTCGATATGAAATCCGGGATCAGGCTTACATTTGTATCGGCGTATGCTGCGATGGGGCCGAAAAAAATTTCGGGATCGGCAAACGGAACATTAGCTCCGGGCGCCATTACCCGAACTCCACCCCTGATCAGGCGTTCCACCTGGTCTTTATCGACCAGACGGGAAGCGGCACAAGGTAAAAATACATCGGCGGCAACATCCCATATACGGCGGTTGGCTTCTTCAAAAGAGAGCATGCTTTTTGCCCGGAGTTTGTTGCCATCCTTATCAAGATACAACTGCCTGATCTCTTCAAAAGAAAATCCGTTTTCTTTTATAAGTCCTCCCATACGATCGAGGATACCCACAACCACGGCTCCTTCCCGGGCGAGATAATAGGCACCGGCAGAACCCACATTGCCCCATCCCTGAACGATCACTTTTTTTCCTTTCAGATGACCACCGTACACTTCGTAATAGTGGCGGACCGCCTCAGCTACGCCATATCCGGTAATCATATCGGCCACTCGGTATTTGCGGTTTACATCCGGGCTGTATCGTTCTTCTTCAAGCACCTTGATCACTCCTTGCCGCAACTGGCCAATACAGTTTATTTTTTGAACTTCGCGGGGTTGAAAGTGGCCGTTGAGTACCCCTTCCTGCGGATGCCATACCCCATTGTCTTCCGTAATTGGAATAACTTCATGGATCTCATCCACATTCAGATCGCCACCTGTTCCGTAGTAATATTTTAGCAAAGGCGTTACTGCTTTGTACCAACGGCGGAGAACGCCCGCTTTACGCGGATCGGCAGGGTCAAAATTGATCCCTGACTTAGCTCCTCCGATCGGTGGGCCGGATACCGTAAATTTCACCTCCATGGTTTTTGCCAGACTCACCACTTCCCGTTTGTCAAGCCCCTTTCGCATCCGCGTGCCACCACCGGCAGCTCCTCCCCTCAAAGAGTTGATCACCACCCAGCCTTCGGCTTCCGTTTCGGCATCTTTCCACTCAAAAACAATTTCAGGTTGTCTGTTTTCGAATCGGGCTAAAAGATCAGTCATGTAAAACGGCTTCATTTATGGGCCGCAAAATTAACAAAACAATGCAATAAAACAAAGGTGAAGCAAAAGACCGGAACCGGATCGTTTATGGTTTTCCGGAAGGTTCGAAAAAACTTCTTAAAGGCTGTAAACAAGCATTCAGTTGGCCTACCGAAAGTATATGGCTCCGCCGATATGATCGGCAGATGCTCCGGTTACGGAGGCAAGGCAGTTGGTTTCTTTTCGGAGGCGAAGCACGCCGAGAAAAGCAAAGATCAGTGCTTCTTTAAAAGCGATCAGTTGGGCATCGGGTACGATCACTGTTGCAACGGAATGGGTTTTAATACGGTTCACCAGTTGTTCATTGAATGCACCACCGCCGGTAAGCAATAATTTACCCGGTCGTTTACATGCCCTGGCAATCATCATGGCTGCATGCTCCACAGCGGTTTGCATTCTGTCGGCCAGAGGAAGTTCCGAAAACTCCCGCATCACCGGAAGAAAAGTGCGCTCAAACCACTCTTTTCCCAATGATTTGGGAGGTAGATCGCGGTAAAACGCAATGGCGTTTAAGCGTTGAAGCAACTCCGGATCCAGACGACCACCCGCTGCAATGGCACCATTTTCATCGTATGCTTTTCCGGCTTCATCAGCCAGGTGATCCAGTGCCATGTTTACCGGGCAAATGTCATAGGCCACCCGAATTTCTCTTTCAGGGTAGCTGATGTTGGCAATTCCGCCCAGGTTGAGGCAATAGGCATAATCGGGAAACAAGAGCGCATCGCCAACAGGCACCAAAGGGGCACCCTGGCCACCCAGGGCCACATCCATAGAACGAAAATCGCTGATGAGCGGACAATCGAGGTAGGATGCAATGGCGGCACCTTCCCCCACCTGCAACGTAAAGCCGCGTTCGGGCTGGTGAAAGGCAGTATGTCCGTGAGAGGCAACCAAGTTAGGACTGAGGCGGTATTTCTGGATAAAATGAACGGTTTTTTGCCCTATGTAATGCCCGTATTCAACATGCAGCTGCATCAGTTCCGGGCCGCTTAATCGCCAGGCCCCATCGAGCCGAGATCTCCATTTTTCCGGATAAGGGAGTGTTTCGGCTGCTTCAATGTGGTACTGCCACCGGAAATTTTCCAGCGTGAAACGACAATATGCAAGGTCAAGACCATCCAGAGAAGTACCCGACATTAAACCAATAGCAGAGTAAGTCGTTTTCATAAGAAGTATTGTTATGGGCTTAGGGCAATTGGCAAAATTAATTTAAAACGCTAAATTTGCGCCCTTTCGGAGAAGAAATATGTGTGATTTCGGAATGTATCCGGATCCGCGATAATGATAATCTATGGATTTTGAACTGACAGAAGAACAATCGGCAGTGCGTGATGCTGCACGGGATTTTGCACAAAACGTACTCCTTCCCGGTGTGATTGAAAGAGATGAGAAGCAGCTTTTTCCGACAGAAGAGATCAGGCAGCTCGGCGAGTTGGGATTTCTTGGAATGATGGTGGACCCGAAATACGGAGGAGGGGGCATGGATGCGGTTTCCTACGTATTGGCAATGGAAGAGATCTCCAAAGTGGATGCTTCTGCATCGGTGGTCATGTCGGTGAACAATTCTTTGGTTTGCTGGGGGCTTGAAGCCTATGGTACCGAAGAGCAAAAACAAAAATACCTGACCCGTCTTTCTACCGGTGAGATCATCGGAGCATTTTGTTTGTCTGAGCCGGAAGCCGGTTCGGATGCCACTTCTCAACGTACCCTTGCCGTAAGAAAAGGCGACCATTATATCCTGAACGGAACCAAAAACTGGATCACCAACGGAAGTACGGCATCCGTATACCTAGTGATCGCTCAAACCGATCCTGAAAAAGGCCACAAAGGCATCAGTGCGTTCATCGTCGAAAAAGGACAGGAAGGGTTTATTGTCGGAGCAAAAGAGAACAAGTTGGGCATTCGCGGATCCGATACCCATACGTTGATGTTCCAGGATGTAAAAGTACCGGTGAGTAACCGCATTGGCGAAGATGGTTTTGGATTCACTTTTGCCATGAAAACCTTGTCGGGAGGCCGTATTGGCATTGCTTCTCAGGCACTCGGAATTGCTTCGGGTGCGATGGAATTGGCCATTGCCTACTCAAAAGAACGGGAAGCATTTGGCAAACCCATTTCAAGGCATCAGGCCATTGCTTTCAAACTGGCCGATATGGCTACCGAAATAGAGGCGGCCCGGTTGCTTTGCCTCCAGGCGGCTTATTTGAAAGATGCAGGCAAAAATTACGATCAGGAGGGCTCAATGGCCAAACTGTTTGCTTCTTCTGCCGCAATGCGGATTACCGTAGAGGCTGTTCAGGTACACGGAGGGTATGGGTTTGTAAAGGAATACCATGTGGAACGTTTGATGCGTGATGCAAAAATCACTCAGATCTACGAAGGCACCTCCGAAGTACAGAAAATGGTGATCTCCCGTGGATTGCTTCGGGATTAACGAGTTGGCCAATACTTTCCCAATCTTTCCGACATCAGAGGAACGGTACGGCTTTTTCAAGCTGTATCCCTCTTGATCCTTTGATGAGAATAAGGGCATCCTTTAAGGGATGATCCCGCAGGTATTCCAAGGCTTCTTCCGTAGTGTTATAGGTGGGAAAAAGAGTTTTGATCGCTTTGAATTCCCTTCCTACCAGAATGCCTTCCAAATGAAGTGACACCAGAAGGTCAACCATGCGCTGGTGTTCGGGTTTGCTTTCACGACCCAGTTCCAGCATATCTCCCAAAAGAAAAAATTTGCGTTCGGCCTCTATGCTGTGGAAGTTGCAGATAGCCGCTTCCATGCTGGTAGGGTTGGCATTGTATGCATCCATGATCAGGGTATTGTTTGCCGTTCTTTTCATTTGCGATCGGTTGTTTTCCGGCACATAAGCAGCGATGGCCGCATTGATCTTTTCTGCCGGAATGCCGAAGTAAAGACCCGTAGTGATCGCAGCAAGCAAGTTTTCGAGGTTGTATGCACCAATCATATTAGACTGTACCTCCGAAATTTCATGCCCGTCGGTTTCCCATTCAAAAGCCAGAAAAGGGGTAAGGGTGCGCACCCGGCCTTTTACGGAGGCATCCGTTTCAATGCCGTAAGAGATCAGGTCCAGTTCCCATGCCATACCCGCCAACAAGTCGTTGCCCGTATTGATGATGGCTTTGCCATCTTTTTTTCTCAAATGATCGTACAATTCTTTTTTGGTGCGGATAACTCCTTCGTAGCTCCCAAAGCCTTCAACGTGTGCTTTGCCAATGTTGGTGATGATGCCATGATCCGGGTCGGCAATCCGGCAAAGCTCCGCAATTTCACCAAGGCAATTCGCCCCCATCTCTACCACTGCAATTTCGCAACTGCGGTCTATGGCCAGTAGGGTAAGCGGAACTCCGATATGGTTGTTGAGGTTTCCTTTGGTAGTACAGGCTTTGTAATGGCTGTTCAATACCGCATGCATCAACTCTTTGGTAGTGGTTTTTCCGTTACTGCCGGTAATTCCGATAATGGGAATGGTGAGTTGTTGCCGATGGTAAGCCGCAAGTTCCTGCAGCGCTTTCAAAGCATCGGGAAATAATAAACAGCGGTCGTTTGTGGCATAAGCTTCCTCATCCACAATGGCATAAGCTGCTCCTTTTTCCAACGCCCGGATCGCAAATTCGTTCCCATTGAAACGGGTGCCTTTCAGGGCGAAAAAAAGACATCCGGCAGAGATGGTGCGGGTATCGGTGCTGATCACCGGATGCATTTTATAGCATTCGTACAGGTTTTCGATGGAAATCATAACAAAAAAATCCCGTTCGGACTCGTGTCGGAACGGGACAATATCAGTATAAATTTTATCATTTCCTTTTCCGGGAGCCTGTGGAACCGCCCAAACCTACCGGGCTACCCACACGGATCATTGCACAACGGAAACCGAGGGTCATGGTAGATTGGCGTTCATCCAGAAAACGACGTGCGCCGGGACTGAGCCAGTATGCACGGTCTTTCCAGGATCCTCCCTTGTATACCCGTGCCCGGTTGTTAATAAGGGTGGTGGGATCAGTAATGCCCTCTCTGCCCGACTGATACATGGCAAACCCATCGTGTTGAGGGTTTTCGTAATAAATAGAGGATTTGATATCACCGTCCAGAAAATCAATGTTGTCTGCCTCGCGGTAGTTGCGACGGTCAATGTTTTCGGATGCGGTTACATTACGGTAGCGCAAATTTCCCGGAGTGGTTTCTACGTAGTTGGAGATGCCTTTCAGAAGGATCGAAGCAATGCTGAGGTCGGTGCCTTTGATGTTATCAACAGCATCTTGAATTTTGGTGTTGGCATCGTCTTTTTTGTCTGCCTTTTCAAGCGCAATGGCTTCATCTGTTAACTGCAGGCAATTGTCGATCAACTGCGTTTCTTCAGGAGTGGAACGGCCTTGCTTTGATTTCTGGAATTTAATGAGGTAATCTTTTACCCCGTTCAAATCGTAAATCACAAGATCGTATTTGTCTTCAACGGCTCCGTCAGAATTCAGTACTTTGGTTTTGTATACATTTCCGCGGAAGGGGCGGAACTCTTCCACATCTTCGCTGGATATCGGGCGGTAAACATCCATTACCCACTCGCTCACATTACCGGCCATACAGTAAAGGCCAAAATCGTTTGGCCAGTAAGAGTAAACAGGAGCGGTAATATCTGCGTTATCATTCAGTTTGCCTGCAACCCCCATGTAATCCCCTTTATCGCGAACAAAGTTGGCCATAATATCGCCCATTTCTTTGGTTTCCGGTCCACGCCGTACAAAATGGCCGTTCCACGGATAAATGCGACGTTGCTGAATCCACTCTTCGGTAGAATTACCGATCAGTGCATAAGCCGCATATTCCCATTCTGCTTCCGTTGGAAGGCGGTAGCGCGGCAAAAGCACACCATCTTCCATACGAATGTTACGGAATTCACGATCGGGATGATAATCGTTTACGCCTTCAACGCGTTTTTCAAGGTCGTACTTACCGGAGAGGTAAGAGGCTGTAGTAAACGGTTCGTTTACCTGGTTCGGATTCCACAAAAAGAGGCCTTCGCGAACGAGGATCATTTCGTTTACACGGTCGGTACGCCAAGCACAAAAGTCGTTCGCCTGTAACCAGTTTACGCCTACTACCGGGTAATCGCGGTAAGCAGGGTGGCGCAAATACAACTCCGCATAAGGCTCCATAAAAGCAAGCTTCTGACGCCATACCAAAGTATCGGGCAATGCTTTTTTATAGATCTCCGGATAGTCGATCCCGTAAATCCGGTTCACCCAGTAGATGTATTCCAACCAGTGGAAATTGGTCACTTCCGTTTCATCGAGATAGAACGAAGAAACCGTTACGGTACGGGGAACATTGTTCCAATCGTAGGTAACGTCTTGCTCGATCCGCCCCATGGTAAAACGCCCCCCTTCAACGAGGATCAATCCGGGTCCGGTCTCTTGCTCCTGAAAAGGAGCTTTCTCAAACCCACCGTTCTTTTCGTTGTTATAATCCCAACCTGTAACGCCGGATTTTTCATAACTACAGGATACCGCTACAAGCACCACACCGGTGAGTGCCATGATCGGTTTCCACAAATTGCAATACTTACCACTCATAAGCAGCATATTATGATTAATGGCTAATTTTTTTCGTCTTCCCGTTTTTTATTAAAAGGCGGTTCTACCTTCCAATTCTTCGCAATAATACAGCTATTTAAATTCGCTACACTATAAATCATAAAACTAAAATGAAAAACAACTTATTGTGTGAAACCGAAAATGCTTCTGTTGACAAGGCACTGGCAAGGTACAAAAAAACGCCTGGAGCCTGGCAGAAACATTGGCCGGCTTAACATTTGTTACCTCGTAGTTGCATCCGAATTTCCATCCGCCGGTTTGAAAAACCGAGATACAGGATTTTATATCTGAAGTGAATGTTGCGTATCTTTGCATGCCAAGAACTACAGGTCCGGATTTGCAAGGTCAATAGTACGAAAAACTTTTCAAAAGGCTTCAAACACCCAACCGGACCATACAATAATACCAAAGCATTGTCGTTCATAAACAGCACGAATAATACACCGTACTGCATACAGCGCAATACGTACGGATCCAGAACCGATAAACCAGGTATGTTAAAAGAAACTTCAGGAAAACTTTTTCCTATACTTTGCTTTGTGTTTTTATGGATCTCTCCGTGTCAGGCACAAGGTCAGACACAAGGTCAGGCACAAACGGGCCGAAACAAAACTTCCGCTTTTCCGGCTTCCGGAAAAACATTACAATGGGATATCGGTAAGCATCAGCTGACCGAAGATCTGACCCTTCGGTTTTTAACTTGTACCGATGCGATCAATGATCCGGCACGCAACCATTGGCCGGTTTGGGGCATTACCCAAAAAATGGGAGCCAAAGTAAGCGAAGCAGAAGTAATTCTGAAAGATATGCGATTTGAGGTGCTCAACACAGAAGAGCAGGCGGTACTGCATGCCGTCTCCTCTTTGCCAGAACAAATTTCACCTCGGTTGGTCGTATCGCAACACCAAAAGCGGAGCTTTGCCTTGTTGTCTTTTGTACCGTTGCGCAGAAATCCGTCGAACGGACAGATCGAAAAGCTGGTAGGATTCGATTACGACATCCGGCCCACTGCCCGGAACTATACACCACATGCCGTTGCCAAAAGCATTACAAATTCCGTTTTAGCGCAGGGTACTTTTTATAAAATAGGCATCACAAAGGATGGAATCTACCGCCTTGATCACGATTTTTTAACCGCAATGGGAATCGATCTTACCCAATATGCTTCCGACGATATTAACATATATGGCAACCATTTTGGAATGTTGCCCGAATCGAATGCGGCTTACCGCCCCGATGATCTAAAAAAAAACCGCATACAAGTAGTGGATGGCGGAGACGGGACCCTGGACCAGGGCGATTACCTTCTTTTTTACGCCAAAGGGCCTGATAAATGGATTTACAACAATGGAGTAGGGCGGTTTGAACACCAAACCCATTTGTACTCTGATACCGCTTTTCTGTTTGTAGGATTGGGTACCGGCGATGCGCCCGGGCGCATCACCAACCGAACATCTGCCCAGGCACCTGCTACCCGGAGTGTGACCACTTTTGATGACTACCGGTACCACGAGATCGACTCCCGCAATTTGATCAAATCGGGGCGGGTGTGGTTTGGAGAAGAATTTTCCAACCTAACGGATCGTCACAGTTTTAATTTCATATTTCCCGAACTCGATCAAACTAGTACCGTAACGGTGAAAACGAACCTTGCGGCAAAAACCATAGGATCTTCCCTTTCCAGTAGTTTTGATCTGAATGTGAACGGAACACCTGCCACGGCAAGCCTTTCCATTTCCGGCGTAGGAACAGGATATACTGCCGATGCGGCCAGGCCCGGAAGCCTGGTGCATACGTTCCTACCCAACAGCAATGTGATAAATGTAGGTTTAACGTTCCAGTACCATTCGGGTACTTCCGTAGGCTGGCTCAACTACATCGAAGTACTGGCACGCCGCAACTTGCGTTTTGCCGACCAAACCGATGTTACGTTTCGTGATATCAACAGCATCGGTATCGGAGAAGTAGCCGAATACACCATTTCCGATGCTTCTTCCGTTCTGGAGGTTTGGGAAATCACCGATCCTACCGATGTGCATCGCATGGTAACCACCGATAACGGCAATGCTAAAACTTTTCGCCTGGAGTCCGACAGTCTTCGCGAATTTTTTGCCTTTACCGCAGCGAGCTACCGCCAGCCTGTTTTTTCAGGGGTGGTGGCCAACCAGAATTTACATGCCTTTCATGGGGTAGATTATGTAATGGTAACACATCCCGCTTTTTTGGCAGCCACCAACGCATTGGCCGTACACCGGAGAAATCAGGGCCATGCCGTCGAAGTGGTTACCACAGATCAGGTGTACAACGAATTTTCCAGCGGTATGGCCGACATCACCGCCATAAAGGATCTGATGCGCATGCTGTATAACCGTGCCGGCACCGATCCTGCCCAGCTTCCGAAATACCTGCTTTTGGTAGGAGATGGCAGCTATGATAATAAAAACCGCATTTTCGGAAATACCGCATTTATTCCTACCTATCAGTCTCCTAATTCCTGGTCGGTACTCTTTTCCTATGTGTCGGACGATTATTTCGGATTTTTAGATCCGACAGAATCGGCTTCAACCGTCGATTTGCTAGACATTGGAATAGGTCGTTTGCCGGTGAGCAAAGCAGAAGACGCACAAGGCGTAGTGGATAAAATTATGGGTTACGATCGAACCGGAACTACCCTAAATCCGGACGGAACCGTTTGCGATGCCAGTGAAAGCCTGACCGCCTTTGGCGACTGGCGGAACCGGGTTACCATTGTGGCCGATGATGAAGACAACAATACCCATGTGGGAGATGCGGAAGCACACAGCCAGGATATCACTTCAACCAATCCTGAATTTCTGATCGAGAAAATGTATCTCGATGCCTATAAACAAGAAGCAACTCCGGGCGGAGAGCGCTACCCGCAAGTGGCCGAATTGCTCAACAAACGAGTGGAACAAGGCGTACTCATTCTAAATTATATTGGCCATGGCGGCGAAGTAGGCTGGGCTCATGAACGCATTTTGAGTGTGCCCGTTATACAAAACTGGTCCAACATTCGGAGCCTGCCTTTGTTTCTTACGGCAACTTGTGAGTTCAGCCGTTTTGATGATCCCGGCAGAACCGCTGCCGGAGAATATGTTTTGCTCAATAAAGACGGAGGAGCGATCGCCCTTATGACCACTACCCGCCTGGTATTTTCCTCGCCTAACTTTGCCCTTAATAACAAGTTTTACGAATATTGTTTTCTGGAACCCGGCGGTACCCGACAGCGCCTGGGAGATATCAACCGGTTAACCAAGATCGGTGTGGCTTCAACCGGAAGCAACAGGCGAAATTTCAGCCTTCTTGGCGATCCGGCCACGCAGCTGGCGTACCCCTGGTACGATGTGGTAACCACTACGATCAACGGCCAGGCGGTTGGTGCGGTTCAAGATACCCTGAAAGCCCTTTCATCCGTTACGGTGCAAGGTTTTATTGCCGATAAAAACGGGGATAAAATGAACGGATTTAATGGCGTACTTTATCCCACTGTTCACGACAAACCTTCAACATTGACAACATTGGGCCAAAATTCAGGATCCGGCGAAATGAATTTCAACATGTTCAAAAATGTGATCTACAAAGGAAAAGTTTCGGTAGTGAAGGGCGATTTCAGTTTTACTTTCATGGTACCGAAAGACATCTCCTATCAATTTGGCCCCGGGCGAATCAGTTATTATGCCGAAAATGCCGTATCCGATGCACATGGCTACAATTCACAGTTCATTGTAGGAGGCTCTGCCGATACCATAAAAGATGACCAACAAGGACCGGATATCGAGTTGTACATGAACAACGAAAACTTTACGGATGGCGGCATCACCAATGAAACCCCCACCCTTTTTGCAAAAGTATTTGACCAAAACGGGATCAATATGCTTGGCAATGGAATTGGCCACGATATTATCGCAATACTGGATGGAAAAACCGATCGGTCTATTGTGCTGAACGAGTTTTACGAATCCGACCTCGATAGCTACCAGAGTGGTCAGATACGTTATAAATTCGGTTCGTTGAGCGAAGGCAACCACAACCTGAAAATCAAGGTTTGGGATGTGTACAACAACTCTTCGGAAGCCAGCATCGACTTTGTGGTAAAAGATTCCGAAAACCTCACCCTTGCCCATGTTTTGAATTACCCGAATCCTTTTACCACGAATACTGCCTTTTATTTTGAACACAACCAGGTTTGTGAATTTTTGGATGTGGAGATCGATGTTTTTACCGTTTCGGGCAAAGTGGTGAAATCCATTCATCAAACCATCAGAACAGATGGGTTTAAAGTAAGCCCCATTGCCTGGGATGGCCGGGACGAATTTGGTGACAACCTGGGCCGTGGGGTATATGTGTACCGCGTTAAAGTGCTGGCAGAAGACGGCAGTAAAGCCGAGGAGTTTGAAAAACTTGTGATTCTCAAGTAACATATACAATAAAACTACCCCAAACTCCGTATACTTGTCAACTGTCTTTTTATATTCATGAACTACAAACCGATGCTTAATTTTTCACAGGGCCTTTGCCTGGCTGCTGCACTTGGTGTGGGTATTACAACCAAAGCACAAAATTTTCAAGCGAATAATGGGAATTCCGCATCCTTACAGTTGAATACCATTACCACTGCTGTTCCTTTTCTCGCAATTGCCCCGGACTCTCGCAGCGGAGCCATGGGCGATGTAGGCGTTTCCATTTCTCCCGACGCCAACAGCATGCATTGGAACCTCTCTAAAATTGCTTTCGCCAAAAAGAAAATGGACATTTCCCTTTCTTATACTCCCTGGTTGCGACAACTGGTTCCAGATATCAACCTGGCGTATCTTTCCGGGTATTTCCAGATAGATAAGAATCAGGCTTTTTCTGCTTCTCTGCGCTATTTCACACTCGGAGAAATTACTTTTACCGATGCAGCAGGAAATGTGATCGGAAGTGCCAAACCCAATGAATATGCCATTGACTTCGGCTATGCCCGCAAACTCACTGATCGATGGTCGGCGGCCATAGCCGGGCGGTTTATTTACTCCAACCTCACCCAAGGCTATGTAGTATCAGGAAATACTTCTAAAGCCGGCACTTCCGGTGCAGCGGATATTTCTGCATTCTACCGGAATGATGAGATCTCTCTGGGTAATAAAGACGGCATTTTTGCCTTTGGCCTGAATGTCTCTAACATGGGAGCCAAAATGGCTTACACCAGCTCATCGGAACGTGATTTTATTCCCACCAATCTGCGCCTCGGGCCCTCCATGACCGTTCTGTTGGATGCCTACAACAAAATTTCTTTTGCGGTTGATTTCAACAAACTTCTGGTACCAACACCTCCCATTTATGAACGCGATTCTTTGGGGAATCCTATTTTCAGTGCACAAACCAACGGTTTTGTAATTGCTTCCGGTTCCGATCCCGATGTAGGGGTAGCCACAGGGATCTTTCAGTCTTTTGCAGATGCTCCGGGGATCATCGCTACCGACGAGAGCGGCGAATGGTTGTACAATGACAACGGAACAGCTCAGCTAGAAAAAGGGTCCAAATTCAAAGAAGAGTTGCGCGAGATCAATATAGGTGCCGGGATAGAGTATTTTTATGGCGACAACGACCAGCTGGCCTTAAGAGCAGGCTATTTCCACGAAAGTGCCACGAAAGGCAACCGAAAGTATTTCACACTTGGTGCCGGGCTCCATTATTCCAAATTTACCCTGGATTTTGCCTACCTGGTTCCAACACAACAAAACAACCCATTGGCAAACACCTTGCGTTTTACCCTGCGTTTTTCTTTTGATTCATTGGGCAGCGATGCCATAGACTCGTAAACCGTATGCGTTTCAGAGTAGGTTTGGGTTACGATGTTCATCGCCTGGCAGAAGGGGAAGAGTTTTGGTTAGGCGGGCTTTTGATACCTCATGAAAAAGGTACGGTTGGCCATTCGGATGCCGATGTGTTGTTGCACGCCATTTCCGATGCTTTGCTGGGTGCCTCGGGGCAACGCGACATCGGATACCATTTTCCGGATACCAACCCCATTTATAAGGGAGCCGACAGCAAACTGTTGCTGAAAGAAGTAGGAGCCATAGTAGCCCAAGCGGGCTACCGGATCGGCAACATAGATGCTACCGTGGCTTTACAAGTGCCCAAGATCAAACCCTACATTGCACCCATGCAAAGCATCATTGCCAACGTGCTGGAAGTAGAAGAAGGAGCCATATCGGTAAAGGCCACCACTACCGAGTGGTTGGGTTTTGAGGGCAGAGAAGAAGGCGTTAGTGCGCAAGCCGTTTGCCTGATCTACAAAACCTGAGACTTACCGGAAATAAAAATCAATTTTGGTTGAACGGGCTTTATGATTCGGAGCGCGTTTCTTCGTAGCCTGAAACAGGAATAGCCTGGTCTTTTTCGTAGTAATAGATCCGAATATTTGCGACATCTCTAAGGAAATCGATGCGGCCAATTTCGATCCGGCTGATCTTGATCCCGGTACGGGTTTCCAAATCCTGGGCCAACTCGGCGCGTTTTTCGGGTTTGATCAGGTCGATCCTTTCGTAAACTATATTCTTACGGAGTTCGTGGCGAAGCAAGTTCAGGTATTCCAGGGCTACAGTAGCCACAATAATGGCCACATTGGTGAGTAAAAGTTCGGTAAACGAGATCTTTTTATTCACCAGAGCATTTACCACCGACACTCCGATAATGACAAATAAATAGGTCATTTCCTTAATGGGAATGGGGTCGGTTCGGTAACGAATGATCCCAAAAATGGCAAAAAGCCCCAAAGCAAAGCCCAGTTCCAGCTTTACATTTTCAAGCAAAAAACAAAGAAAAAATACCGTGATGCTGATCATCATGTAGGTAAACAGATAATCCCTGCGCCGGGCAGACGGATAGTAGATCGCACCGGCAATAATGCCTGTTATAAGAAGGTTAAAGAGAAAACGCTGGAACAACTTACCGAAATCTCTGGCATCGTGTATCGGAAGCCCGATAAGCCTGGATTCGTTAGCTAAATGAACCGTATTACCGACAGAGGAGGCAGTCAATATCCGGTCAAAACCATCCAAAAAGGGAAAAATAAAATCAAGCAGAAATTCCATCATTGATCTTTTTTAAATATAGCAGCTTTGCTTTAAAATTATTGTATTTCAAACCCGGGTAAAGTTTCAAAGCACCCACGCAATACTTGCTGATCTTCATCGGGTGTATGCCCAGTGCTTTTAGCGCGACAATGAAGGTAGAATTTCTACTTAGCTTTTCTTGTTTCACCTCGGCAATTATGATTTGATCCATGTTGCTCTTTTTACCATCAAAATCAAAAGCGAGCCCAAAATCGATGGTAAGGCGTTCAAGGTTGTGTTTACTCACCAACGTTACACGCTCAAAGCTATTCCAGAGCTTGGGAACCAATGCTGTTTTGTATCCCATAACCTCCTCAATGTATTGCATGCTGTTGGCCTGGAGGTCGGTTTCAAAATCGGGTACCTTGATCCGGCTTTTAACCGTTCGGTTTTTGTTGTTTTTGAATTTTATTTCCAGAAAAGTAAGATCGGAGCCCACGTACTTCCTAAACCGCACCTTGTGCCGCTTTTTCCTCCCGTTCTGATGCAAATGATAGAACTGAAACTCCGGTGTATCATAATACAAACTCCGGTAAGCATTCAAGCGATCTCCGTTAACCTCAAGAACCCGATAATGATCCTGTATCCGATGAAATATCTCAGGGATACGATCGCGGTGAAAAACAAACTTGGTATCTGTGCGGTTCATCAACTTCACCGCATCCATCTCTTCCAGTGTGATGGGTTTAAAAGTACTTAATATGTCTTTTGTTGTTGTCAATCCGAAGTTAGAAGCGCCAAATTTAACATATTTTCCCATTTCTCAATGAAGTTCTTTGCTCATCCTCCGGGGTAAACGCATTTAAATTTCTCGCCTCTATAAATCAAGCAGGTATGATTCTCAATGTATGATATTTAAGCAACGACGAAAGTTTAAATAGCTGAAAATGAGAGCGGTATGCTTTAAATGCGTTTGCCCTGTAAACTCTTCCTAATCAGTTGTATCAAAATAAGAGGGCTATCTTAATAAGAAAAAGTTTCCTTGTTTGCCCGATCTGCCCTCCCCTGATCCACTTCCTCACCGGCGAACTCACTACCCCCGAAGAGGACTGTGCCCTCAACGGCCCCATCCCTTTTCATTGGAAGCGCAACTACTTTTCCCACATCGAATGCGATACGTTAATGGGGGAAACACGGTGCCTGAACTACGATCAGGCCGTCACCATTGACCGCCAAGCATGCCCGAAACCTTCACCCAACTGAGGAGCATCATTGATAAAGAGAGAGGAAGGGGAAACAAGACGGGTTAATTTCTGTTTTTGGGATCAGCTTCCATAAAGTTGTTGCAACAATCGAGTGAGTCACTGGCGGGAGAGCGGAATACTTCCCGGTAAAAATGTTGTTCTTGAAAAAGAGGAGCAGGAGGTGGCTTCGGGCGATTGTGGGAAGAAGGAGGATGATGGGAGTGTTGTTTGGGGAGTAGGGGCCAGGGCGAGTGTTCGAAGCTTCAACTTTGGTTCTAAAGCTGCGAAACACTTTGCAGGCTCTGCCAGGAAAGTCCCGCTCCAACTTATGAATGATGTGATAAAGAACACAAAGGGCCTGCCTGACCCACAAGGTTCAAGAGTATTGATGTGATGTATTATGCAACAATGATCAAAAATGGTAAGCTCTACCATTTAGAGATCTTGTACGATAAGGCTACTAACTCAATTTGGCATTTCAAATATGATACGAGAGCATTAGGTCTGTTAACAACAATTCCGAAATAGTATGTTTGAGAAAGAGGATAAAAAAAGAGGGTATGGGTTGATGGTGCAGTATCTATCAGGTAAGATCGATGGGCGTACCTTTTGTGATGAGTTTTATTATTCGTACCGTGTCAAGCAGATTTTCGGAATTTGAAGAAGATCATAAGCCGGATGCAAGCGCTTTCTTTACAAAAGAGCAGCCTCATCAGAAAGTACAAGTAACTCAAGAGAAGCTAAAAGCAGAAAGCCCGATTTAGTCGGATTACCCTGATCAAACACCTTTCTGCGAAAGCAAGTGGAGAATACTGTAAAAGGAGAACAACTTTATTCTTAATTTTGCACCCATGCAGATAGAGGTATTAAAATCCAAACTGCA
This sequence comes from uncultured Flavobacteriales bacterium, assembly GCA_938010565.1. Lineage (GTDB taxonomy): Bacteria > Bacteroidota > Bacteroidia > Flavobacteriales_D > CALLUQ01 > CALLUQ01. The sequence goes on along the minus strand of CALLUQ010000065.1, from coordinate 3,651 downwards.
CCGTGTTCGTGTAACGGAAGCAGATCTGAACTACATCGGAAGCATTACCATTGATGAGAATCTCATGGATGCTGCGAACATGATCGAAGGCGAAAAAGTACAGGTGGTGAACATCAACAATGGCGAGCGCATTGAAACATACATCATCAAAGGAGAGCGCAATTCCGGTTATATTTGCCTGAACGGCCCGGCAGCCCGGCGGGTAGCCGTTGGCGATATTATCATCGTCATTTCCTATGGGATCATGGATTTTGAAGAGGCAAAAACGTTTAAACCCACCCTTGTCTTTCCGGATACGGAAACCAATCGCTTAAAACATACATAAGCAAACAATACATGAGCAAGTGGCTGATCCATACTTTTAAATACATTTTGTTTGTTGCCATTGGCGCCGGGCTTCTGTACATGACGTATCGGAATGTCGACTTTCAAAAGCTCCAAACGGACATTGCCAGTGCCAATTTTGGGTGGATCTTCCTTTCCATAGTGCTCGGTTATCTGGCCATTGTATGGCGTGCGTTGCGCTGGCAAACCCTGATCGACCCATTGGGGTACCAAACCAACCCCTTTAACCGCATTCATGCGGTCGCCTTTAGCTATTTCGCTAACCTGGGCATCCCCCGCTCCGGAGAAGTGGCCCGCTGTACGGCCTTAAATCAAACCGACGGAATACCGGTAGACAAGCTTTTCGGAACCGTGATTATGGAACGGGTGATCGACTTGCTGATGTTGTTGGTGATGATCGGCCTCACTTTCATTTTCCATTCCGATGCCATTTCTTCTTTTATGAATGAGGCACTGGCCCTACGAAAAGGAGGGCCCGAAGAAGGCTTTTCCCTGTTTTTTCTTCTTCCCATTGTGGGCATCGGAATGTTGGTTGGGGTAATGATGATCCGAAAACGGTTGGAAAAAATCAGAATTTTTGCCCGGGCTTATGCTTTTTGGGATGGCATCAAAGACGGCTTAAAGTCCATCCTTAAACTCCAGCGTACCGGTACGTTTTTTCTTTATACGGCCGGCATTTGGGCGTGTTACTTCCTGATGACCTATGTTTGCTTTTTTGCCCTGCCCGCCACCATGGGGCTGGGCATTCCCGATGCCATGCTTTTATTTGTAGTGGGTGGGTTAGCCATGATTGTTCCGGCACCCGGTGGTGTGGGTTCTTACCACTTTGCTGTGATGATGGCGTTCCCGGCGCTTTTGCTTACCCGGGAAGATGGCAAAACATTTGCCGCCATCGTATGGTCGGCCCAAACGTTGATGGTCATCGTTTCAGGAATTGTGGGGATGATAATGCTGTTCCTGGCCAAACGCAAAAAAGGCAAAACGCCGCACCATGTTTGAGATGTATTCCCTTCCTGATCTGCAACAACAGGTATTCCGCTGGAAACAAGAAGGCCGGAAGATCGTTTTTACCAACGGCTGTTTCGATGTGTTGCACCTGGGGCATGTTACCTACTTGCAGGCAGCGGCCCAAATGGGCGATGTGCTGATTGTGGCCGTAAACTCGGATGCCTCGGTGAAACGCCTGAACAAAGGGGCCGAACGCCCGATCAACCCGGAAAATGCCCGTGCAACGGTAGTGGGTGCGCTAAAAGGTGTGCATGCCACCATAATATTTGACGAAGATACCCCCCTGAACATGATAAAAGCCCTTTTGCCGGATGTGCTGGTGAAAGGAGGCGACTACGATCCGGAAGAAGAAAACCAAAACGCCACCACATACATGGTGGGGGCCGATGTGGTAAAAGCAAACGGTGGCGAAGTAAAAACAATACACCTGGTGGCCGGTTATTCCACCACTGCTCTGCTCGAAAAATACCGGAAATAAATTTCGGTTGCTTTTTTTGGGGTTTCCCTTTTGCCGGGGAGGTCCGATGTTGTATTTTGAAACTCCGATGACTAAAATAAAAACCACCTTTTTTTGTCAAAACTGCGGCGCTCAATCGGCCAAATGGATGGGCAAATGCTCCGCGTGCAACGAATGGAATACCTACGTAGAAGAACCCATTCAAAAACCAACCTCCCGGGAATGGGAAATGGGAGCTGGTGCCGCCAAACGAGTGGCCAAACCCACGTTGATCCACGAGATCAGAATGGAAGAACAAGCCCGCATTCAACTCGCCGATGCCGAATTGAACCGGGTGCTGGGAGGAGGGCTCGTGCCGGGGTCGGTGGTTTTGTTTGGCGGAGAGCCGGGCATCGGAAAATCCACTTTGTTGTTGCAAACGGCCCTGGGCCTGTCTCCGCAAAAAGTGCTTTACATCAGCGGAGAAGAAAGCGAACAACAAATTAAAATGCGGGCGGAACGCATTGGCATCCATCATACCAATGGGTATATCCTTACCGAAACATCCACCCAACTCATCTTTCAGCAGGTCCGCAAACTGGAACCCCATCTGATCGTTATCGATTCCATCCAAACCTTGCACACGGCTGTGATCGAAAGCTCCCCGGGCAGCATTTCTCAGATCAGGGAATGTACCTCCGAACTCATGCGCTACGGCAAAACCACCGGTACTTCCCTGTTTATCATTGGCCACATCAATAAAGAAGGCGCTATTGCCGGACCCAAAGTTTTGGAGCACATGGTCGATACGGTGTTGCAATTCGAAGGCGACCGCAACCACATTTATCGTTTGCTTCGTGCCACCAAAAACCGTTTTGGCAGCACCAACGAGCTGGGCATCTACGAAATGACGGGCAAAGGCCTCCGGGGAGTGGAAAACCCTTCCGAGATCCTCGTTACGAATAACGGAACGGGCCTTTCCGGTATTAGCATTGCGGCAACCATCGAAGGCCTGCGCCCCATGCTGGTGGAAGTTCAGGCTTTGGTAGGCCACTCGGCCTATGGCACTCCGCAACGATCGGCTACGGGGTTTGATGCAAAGCGCCTACACATGTTGCTTGCCGTTCTGGAAAAAAGAGTGGGCGTTAAAATGGGAGGCAAAGATGTATTCCTCAATCTGGCAGGGGGGATCCGTGCAAACGATACCGCCATGGATCTGGCCGTGGTTTGCGCCTTGCTCTCCAGCCATGCAGACATGCCCGTTGACCGCACTTTGTGTTTGGCCGGCGAAGTGGGGCTAAGCGGCGAGATCCGGCCGGTGAACCGGATCGATCAACGCATTTCCGAAGCCCAAAAATTGGGCTATGAGCGCATGGTCATCAGCCGTTACAACAAAGGAACCGATCAGAAGGATTACACGCTTGAACTCATTCGGGTTGGCAAGGTGGAAGAAGTGTTTTCGCATCTTTTTGGTTAAAAACGGCTGTGATCATTCCCAACATGCGCATTCTGTTTCAAGCGTCCGCTTGGAACAATATGTATAACCTCACCAGCCCAATGGTGGTTCTTTAATCATTTGTCTGGAAAGGCATAGCTACCATCTCACAAGCGGGACGCTTGCGAGGAAAACGATGCCCCGGTCTTGCGGAGTATTTAGTACTTCTTCCTCTGTTTCAAGCATCTGCTTGGAACACTGCCTTATACAGGATCACGCAATTTTCTCTAAATCAGTGATCTCTTGTTCTTTTCCTTAATGAAAAGAACCAAAAATCAAGGCGGAACCTGTTGAGGCGACCCACTAGTGCTATTGCGTGGCTTCACGACCCAAGCGGTGATGGATTTGGGTGGGTATGAAATAGTGC
>CALLUQ010000064.1 GCA_938010565.1 uncultured Flavobacteriales bacterium | reverse complement strand
TCGTTGAGCTGTACGGTTCCTTTAATTGCATCCGGCACCCACCAATCCGTAGGCTGAGTAATTTCTCCTCTCTGATCCAGGAAACAGGAAGTACCGGTATTGGCCGAGCGCACCAGGCTTCTCCGGTGTTCAATGGCTCTCAGAGAGGCATACATGCAATGCTGATGATAACCCGGGGTATTGCCCCACCAGCCATCGTTGGTAAGAATACACAGCAGGTTTGCCCCGTTCCGTACGTATTCGCCAACATAATCCCCAAAAACGGACTCATAGCAAATCACCGGTGCATATTTTGCTCCTGTTCTTTCCTGATGATGTACCTCCCGATCTTCCTGAACGCCAAGGGAACCTGTGGTTCCGCCCATATCCCATATAAATTTTTCCAGGGGTTTGAGCAACCAGGTTAAAGGCATTTTTTCGACCCCGATGAGCGGTTGAGACTTGTAATATACCTCCGGTTCCTGCCCTTCTTCCATAAAGAGGCTGGAGTTATAAGCGTCGTAATAATTCCCATCGCCCATCGGTCGTGCCGTTTCCGTAATGATATCGCCGGGGCGATACCGTTTTTTGTGCGACATGCCAACCAGCAGTGCTGCTTTCGGGTGCCGGGCCTGAAAAGCCCGTAAACGTTGAACACTTTTTGAGTTGTTGAGCTTGCTTTCCCATAATCCGATGCATTCCAGCTGACCGTCGCGTTTCCGGCAAAATGCCGGTTCCTGTAGAGCCGTTTCGGGAAATGCGATGAGGTCTACTGTGGTATCCCATTTGGCGTCTGCCAGTTCCAGCATGGCTTTGAGGTGTTGAAAAGGGTTGCCGGAAAACTTATCGTTATAAGGATCAATATTGGGCTGAACGGCCACGACCTCCACCGCTTTGCCTTTTTCCTCAAACCCATTATATAAGACAAGCGATACTACTACGGGCACTACAATCAGCACTAAAACAGGCCACGCCCCGGACCAACTTTTGCGGTTTGCTTCTTTGCGGTTCAGCCAGGTTTTTATGGCTTTATATATCAGAATGTTGGAAGCGATGATCCATGCTGTTCCTCCGGCTACTCCGGTAAATTCATACCATTGGATCATAAAAGGCACATTGGCGAAACCATTTCCCAGGTGCAACCATGGAAAAGAAAAATCCCAATGCAAATGGATGTGTTCAAAGGCGAGCCAATAGATCAGTAAAGACCAATACCCTACCCGTTTGCCGAGGGTGCGGCGGGTGCCGTGAAAAATGCGCCAGATCAGTGCCATGAACAGCGAAATCAGGACCAACGACATGGTTACTCCTAAAAAGGAGGCATAATAGATCCAATAGGTAGAAACGGCGTTGAAAACGAAGAAAAAAAGGTACGCATTCCGAAATACCTTTCCTCCGCTTTTGGGGCGGTTTGCTTTTGCGATGCGATCTTCAGCAAATAACAAGGGGACAAATGCAATGAAAAGAAAGGGCGTAAAATTGCCAATGGCCGGCCAGGCCAAACCAAGCATGGCTCCGCCTGCCATTGCCAAAGCATGGTTTTGTGCACCGGAAAACCATGCCAATACCAGAGCAACGGGAACCGATACCCACAGCCCTGTTACAGGTCCGGAATACCGGAACAAAAGAAAGGAAACCACAGCACAAAGCCCCCAAACTCCCAGACGGAACAACCCACGAAATTTCATCCTGCAAAAATACATATTCTCTTACCAGAGCAAACGCATTTAAAACAATCTCATGGCATCAACTGTCATCCGTAAAAGGCCCGCGCAAAAGATCCGTGGGTCACTGAATTGAAAAGAACGGGTTTGCCCCTTCCGGCTGAACAGAGCCCTTAACACCATAAAACGACTCAACCGTATCAGATAAAAGAAAGCGTATGGAATAAAGATAAAGACCCCAATAAAAAAGCGGGATGGGAACATCAATACCCGGAGAAGCCCCTTAAAAATTTAAATGCGTTTGCTCCGGGTAAATTTTTCTCCTTTGGGATATCCTGTATGGAAATACTAGCTTTGCGGAATGATTGATAATCCTAAGCGTACGCCCATCAGTGAATTGGGTGAATTTGGTCTCATCAAGCACCTCACCCATAAAATTAAACTGAAACACAAAAGCAGTATGATGGGGGTTGGCGATGATGCTGCGTTGATCGATAACGGAGATCTGGTTACGGTAGTATCCGGCGATATGCTGATCGAAGGCACCCATTTCGATCTGATGTACGTGCCTCTGAAACACCTGGGTTACAAAGCAGTGGTGGTCAATGTTTCCGATATTCTGGCCATGAATGCCAAACCTGAACAAATGATCGTTTCCGTTGCCGTTTCCAGCCGCTTTCCGGTTGAAGCCATGGAAGAATTATACGATGGTATTTATGCCGCAGCCAACGTGTATAATGTGGATATAGTGGGAGGAGATACCACCAGTTCCAACCTTGGGTTGGTGTTGAGCATTACTGCTGTTGGTACTGCCAGAAAGGAAGATCTTGTATACAGAAGCGGTGCACGGGAGAACGATTTGCTTTGTGTTTCCGGCGACCTGGGCGGTGCGTATATGGGGTTGCAATTGTTGGAAAGAGAAAAAGCGGTTTTTCAGGAGCACCCCGAAATTCAGCCCGATCTGGATGGCAAAGATTACATTCTGGAACGTCAGCTAAAGCCGGAGGCCCGCCAGGATGTGATTGAAATGTTCGGAAAGCTGGAACTCAAACCCACTTCCATGATCGATATTTCCGACGGACTTTCTTCTGAAGCTTTTCACTTGTGCGAGGCATCCGGCCTGGGGTGTGCGTTGTATGAGGAGAAGATCCCGATCGATCCCACCACGCATGCTGCGGCCCTCGATTTTAACATCGATCCCACCGTTTGTGCATTGAGCGGAGGCGAAGATTATGAATTGTTGTTTACCATATCCCCATCCGATTACGAAAAAGTGAAAGGCAGTGTACATTTTACCGTGATCGGACACATGCTGGATGAGGCATCGGGCAAACAACTTATTACCAAAGGAGGACAGTCCATCGCGTTAAAAGCGCAAGGTTGGAGTTCGTTCAGTACCGAACAGTAAGTCCATTTCCAATCGTAGGCTACAAGTTTTTGTTTCGTTTTATCGGTTCTACTACCTCAGCAAAACCAGCGAGTCTACTTGTCGCCCCCCTTACCAAGTACATCTTGATTCCTGCCTCAATATAGGGGATCGCTATGTCTGATCGGCAGAAAAAAGACTGATCTCTATGTTTTGGTGACACTATAGCGACCGCTATATCCGCTTTAGCGTAAAAAAATAAGAAGAAAATGGAATGAGACCTTAAGCTTGGTAGGGGTAACGTTCTGAAATTTAAACGCAAATTCCTGACTTTATAGACCGGCTCTATTAGTGCTGTAAAGGATTATTGTTGCTCATCGCCTCCCACTAGTAATGGATCTCGCTTGCCGGTAGTACGTGCTTTGATATAAATGTCGGAACAATCGAGGTAGTTCATGGGGTTTTCGTGAAAATTGCGGATGTAGGATTGCAACAAGCGGAAGTTTTCGTTGTACCACAATACGAGAAGAGGCGCATCGTTCATCATCACTTGTTCGGCCTCGCGAAAATAAGCATAGGCTTTTTCTTTGCTTAACGCCTGAAGGCCTTTCTCAAACAACGCATCAAATTTTGGGTTTTTATAACGCATGGTGTTGGGGTAAGAGCCCACTGTCGGATCATCGGGTACATTTTTCCCATAACAGATCCACAGGAAAGTTTCCGGTGATGGGAAATCAGCCACCCAGGCAGAACGGAAAATATCGGCCCGGCCAAATTTCGAATCTTCGATTTTCTGTGCAAGAGAAACTACATCAATGTCAACATTGATGTTGAGCACCTCCGACAATTGCTTTTGAATTTCAAAAGCTACCCGGCTGTGGCGGGTACCGCCACTGTTCAACTCAATGGAAACGGTTGGAAATCCTTTTCCATCAGGATAACCGGCCTGGCGCAGAAAGTTGCGTGCTTTTTCCGGATCAAAAGAATAACCCTTGATCTGTTTTATATCGTATTCGGGGAAAGAAGGTGGGGTTAAACCGTAATTACCCGGCCCGAATGCTTCTTCCTGCAAGGTTTCGGAAAAAATGCGCAAACGATTAATGGCATAAGAAAACGCTTTTCGGACGCGTATATCTTTAAAGACAGGGCTGTTGAGGTTAAACTCATAAAACTGGGTGATCATTTCCGATGTACGCCCCAGCAAATATTTCGGAGGAACTTGTGAAAATTCCGTAATCTGCTCTTTCACCACCCTTTTCACTTTCTCCGATGGCAAGCCATTGATCGCATCCAGTTCGCCTTTGCGGAAGCGTTCCAGTTGGGTGTTTTGGGAATTGATAAAATAGACCGCCAAACTATCGAGGTAGGGCAACGGATTGCCAAAGCTATCCTTCAGGTGATAGTTGTTGTTGCGATGCAAAATAAGGCATTTGTCCGTATCGTCGGAAGCGTTGTATAGGAAAGGGCCGGTACCTACAGCCCTTTTATCGCCATATTTTTCCACGGCTTCTTTTGCCATCACCGCAGTAACCGGACGGGCAAGGTGAAACAAAAAAGAATTTGCCGGACGGGTTAACGTCAGTTCGATGGCATAAGGGTGGAGTACTTTGATGCCCGATACTTCATCGGCTTCGCCTTGGTAATAAGCATTTGCTCCCACCAGCCTATCTTCAAAAACAGTATTAAAGTTAGCCGGGTTGGCCTTTTTGGAACACAATTGCTCAAAGCTGTATTTCACATCTTCAGCCACCATTTCACGTCCCTTTCCATTGGGAAAACAAGGGTCATCATGGAAGTACACCCCTTTTTTCAACCTGAAGGTATAAACCAGGCCGTCTCCGGTCATTTCATACGATTCTGCCAATGCATTTTCCAGAGCCATCGTAGCAACATCGAATTTCAGCAGCCCTTCGTATATCTGATTGGAAATATTGGCAGACCCAAGATCGACAAGGTTGGGAGGAAACAACGTTTGGTGCTTTTCTTCTTCAGCAATGCGAAAGCCCCCCCCATAAACAACATCCCCTTTTGCCTCACGCCCCATTACCAGAGAGGTGTTGGCATCCGTTTCCGTGGAAGTACAGCCCGTTGATAAAAAAGCCCCGACTACAGCATAAAACAAAAGTGACTTCATAAATACAATGCTCACGAATAGATTGCACTTCAGTGCTTTGTTACCGCCTGCAAAAGACAGCACTATGTGCAAGGATAGCATTTCTGCCTGAAATTCGCAAGCGGCATAAGGAAGGGGTTAAAATCAAATTTAACCGGAATATTTTTGCTTCTGAGGGTATGATACTCCATGAAAAAAAGGAGTAGCGATTTTGAATTATTGAAAATTGAAGCTATACTTGCCTCGTTCCTGCTTTAGGTTAATTTTAATGCGATACATGAGAAGCATTATCTCTGGCATTTTTACCGCTTTTGCACTGCTATTTCCATTTAAGTTGCTTGCACAAAGTTCTGTTTTGGTATTGGAAGGGAACTATCAGGGTAAAAATTTAATTGTTCAAAACCCATTTACCGCTTCCGGCGTTGGTTTTTGCGTTTATGAAGTTACGGTTAATGATGAAGTTTCTACGGACGAATGGGCATCCAGTGCATTTGAAGTTGATTTTAACCTCTTTCAACTCAATATAGGCGATGTAGCTGTTGTGAAGATCAAACACAAAAACGATTGCCACCCCAAAGTGCTGAATCCTGAAGTGCTGAAACCAAAAAGTACTTTTGATGTGACCAGCATGTCCGTCTCCGAAAAGGGCGTTTTGAAATGGTGTACCGAGAAAGAAACAGGAAAACTCGATTTCATCATTGAGCAATACCGGTGGAACAAATGGATAAAAATAGGCGAAATAGCGGGCAAAGGTACTCCGGATGAACATTGTTATTCCCATAAAGTGATCCCACACTCAGGCGAAAACCGCCTCCGCCTGAAACAGGTGGATCATACAGGTACCCCACGCTATTCCAATACCAAGACGTTCAACGACCCCTCCATTCCTGAAATTACTTTTAATCCCAAAAAAGTAAGCAAAGACATTACTTTCTCTAACGAAACGTTGTACGAGATCTACGATCAGTATGGCAACATTGTAAAGCGGGGGTTTGCCAGTAAGGTACCCTGTACAAATCTCAAAAAAGGAATTTACTACTTCAACTTTGATAACAAGATCGATAATTTCATCAAGAAGTAATAGCCGAAAAATCTTTTTTACTACGGCTTTTGCAGGAGGGTGTTTTTTGTTCATTTCCTTTTAAACAAACCCCATGCGCAAAATTGAACACATTGGAATTGCCGTTAAAAGCCTTGAAGCTTCCCGACCTCTGTTCGAAAAACTGTTAGGTGTGCCTTGCGATAAAGTGGAAAGTGTGGAAAGCGAAGGAGTGACCACCGCTTTCTTTAATGCGGGGCCAAATAAAGTGGAATTGCTGGAAGCAAGCCATGAAAACAGTTCCATTGCTAAGTTTATTGCCAAAAGAGGAGAAGGCATCCACCATCTGGCTTTTGAAGTAGACGATATTTATACCGAGATCGAACGTTTAACGGGCGAGGGCTTTCAGATGATCCACGAACAACCTAAAAAAGGAGCCGACAATAAGTTGATCGCTTTTCTCCACCCTAAGCATACCAATGGCGTTTTGATAGAGTTGTGCATGGATCAATCTTGATTTATTTGCCTTTGAGGCAGGTACTTAATTCGGTTTTCCGGTCATTTTACTTTACCCGTTACAAGGTTTACACACCGTTTCTTTTCGGCCTGAAGGAGCATTTTCCTGCCTTCATCGGTGTAAAGTCGGATGGAGTAGTACCGGACACTTACGGCCGTTTTACCGATATTTTATACCTGGCAGCCCGGTCAGGGTTCTTACTTTTTGAATGGTTTCCTCCGCAATTTCTCTGGCTTGTGCCGATAACTCCTGCAAAATATCATGGACAGATGCCTCGTCTTTTTCAAGTTCTTTTTTTCTTTCTTTAAATGCGTTGGTCAGGCTCACCAAAGTATCTCCAACCACTGCTTTTAATTTCCCGTACTGCAAAGTACCGTTGTTGTATTCCTTCATCAGCGCATCGTAGTCGGATATGTTTTCGGCAGCTTTTAAAAGCGTAAAGAGGTTTTTGACCCCTGCACTCATCTTACCTTCCATTTCATTGCCAGAGTCCGTTACCGCTTTATTTACTTTCTTTCTTATGCTTTTTTCATCTTCAAACAGACCAATATAGTGCTTTGGGCCAAGGCTTTTGCTCATTTTTTTGGTGGGATCTGCCAGGCTTAAAAGCTTGGGAACTTCCGTAAACAAGGGTTGCGGCTCAGGGAAATAATCTCCAAATTGGTGGTTAAACCGTACCGCAATATTTCTTGACAATTCAAGGTGTTGCTCCTGGTCTTTTCCTACCGGAATTAAGTCTGCCCTGTAAATTAAAATATCAGCCGCTTGTAAAACGGGGTAATTAAACAAACCCGCCGAAACAAAACCACTTGTTGTACCGTCTTCCAATTGGTTTGATTTGTCTTTGAATTGCGTCATTCTGGACAATTCACCGTATGAAGTAACACAGTTTAAAATCCAACTTAATTCGGTATGCTGAGGAACCAAAGATTGTATAAATAAGGTCGATTTTTTGGGATCGATCCCACAAGCCAGCAATTCAATTGCCATTTGTAGGGTATTGTTTTTTAACGCTTCTGCTTGATAGGGCATTGTCATTGAGTGTAAATCAACTACACCATAAATGCATTCATACTCCTCTTGTAGTTTAACCCAGTTTTTTATGGCGCCAAAGTAGTTGCCCAAGTGCATTTCTCCTGTGGGCTGTATGCAAGAAAGTACTCTTTTTTTCATCTTTATGAGTTTTGAAATTTTAGTCTTGAAATGAGTTTTTCGGGTAAAACAGGCAGTTTATCTTTTTCTATGTAGTACGTTGCCAGGGTAGTCAGCTCTTCAAAAGTTGCATTTTTCTTAATGGTTCCTGCCAGGTATCCTTCATCCGGATGAAGATCCACATCGTTGCCCTGCTTCAGTGCATGGAGTTGTTTTTCGAGTTTTTCTATTTTCTTGTCAAGGGTCATTTGTCCTTTTCCCGCCCCCGAGCTTCCGCCGGTTCCGATCTTGAATCCGATCATCTTTTTTACCATGAGCAGGTGCCGGTGCCGCCAATCGGAAATTTGCTTATCGATCTCTATTAAAGACTCCATGAGTTCAAAAGGCTTATGAAGAATAGGGTAGTGGCGATACACCATGATAAACAAAGCGGAAGTCATTTCTTTTGAAGAGAAAACACCATCGCCTGTGTCGATAAAAATATCTTTAAAGGCTTTAAATCGCTCATCATGTTCTCCTGCCGAATATTTTCTTAAAAAATCGGTGATGAATTTATTGTGATGATAAATTTCACCCGGATAAGTCATCGTATATTCGTCCCAGAGGTCGGGTTCGAAAAATGGCATTCTGTTCAACCATTTTTTTAGCCCCGACAGCAACGAACCGTTGTTTTCGGCCTGTGTTATTTCTTCATAATCTGTTTCTCTGAACCCGCCCTTATTGGTGTGTGTATTTTTATAGTGGGCGCTGTTGTGGCGGCTCTCCATTCTTAAACCCATTTTTGCTTCGATCAACCTGAACTGTTTGCTCTGGAAGCCACTGGCCGGTGATAACAAGCCCCTGAACTCTAAAAAATCCAACGGGGTCATGGTTTCTAAAATATCGAACTGCTGATTCATCAACCGGAATATCTTGATGACCCTTTGAAGTCTGGCAACAATTTGAGACAGTACTCCTTTATTGTCATCGATCTCTTCTTTGTTCAAGTTTTCAATCACAGCATCAAATTCGTGTATAACTTGCCGGAACCATAACTCAAAAGCCTGATGTGTAATGATGAACAGCATTTCATCGTGAGCCGGAATGGTTTGCAGGCTTTCGCTCTTTGGGAATTGACTGTTTAATACTTTATCAAGCCCCAGATAGTCCGAATAGTACATTTGCTTCTCCTTGGTCATATTTTTATTTTTAACGACTGCCAACTTACAAATTAACATCAAATAATTATGTTTCGATCTCTTTTCTATGCCCGTGCAGCCCGCCCATGTCCGGAGTACCTTGCCTTTACATTCAAAACGACCGAACACAAAAAGCCATACCTCCGGGTTTCACATCGGTAAAAATTGGATGATACTTCCCTTCGGGATAGCAACAAAGGCCGTTCGGTTCTTCCGGCTTTACCTTTTTTCGTGTCCGTTTACTTTTCGATTTCATCCATTATGATCCAACCTGACCTTCAACGTTCCATCGAAAACCACCTCACGGCTGCCTGCGGGCAACATTGCCGTGTCATTTTAACAAAACCAGTAGGCGGAGGGTCTGTCAACCGGGCATTTTATATGGAAACCAACCTTGGTCCTTATTTTCTCAAAATGAACCATGCCATCCTTTTTCCGAGGATGTTTGAGGCAGAAGCCCGTGGTTTAGACTACTTGCGTCTTCCCGGTACACTGCATATTCCGAAAGTGATTGCGCATGGAGCATTGGGCGATGAGGCGTTCATTGTATTGGAATGGATAGAAGAAGGAACAACATCGCCCGACTTTTGGCACAACTTTGGACGATCCATTGCGCAATTGCACCAACTTTCGGCGAATACATTTGGCTTGGATCACCGGAATTACATCGGGTCTTTACCGCAGAACAATAAACAGAAGCGCAATTGGGTTCCTTTTTTCAGAGAAAACAGGCTGGCCCCGTTGGTAAAACTCGCTGTAGACAGCGGAAAAATGCCGGCGGGTATGGCCTCCCGTTTTGAAAGGCTGTACAAACAGTTGGACCACATTTTCCCCGACGAACCCGCGGCGCTGTTGCACGGCGACCTCTGGAGCGGCAATTTTTTATGCGCTCCCGATGGTAAAGCTTGTATTTTTGACCCCGCAGTGTATTTCGGACATCGGGAAATGGACCTTGCAATGACACATTTGTTCGGAGGGTATAACCCTTCCTTTTACGATGCGTATAATGAACAATACCCGCTTTTGTCCGGTTGGAAGAATAGGATACCGATCTGCAACTTGTATCCGTTATTGGTGCATGTTAACTTGTTTGGAGGAGGTTACCTCTCTTCCGTTCAAAATATTGTTGAAAAATTTTAACCGACATATTCTTCGCGGCTACTGAAGAAAATACTTTTGTGAAATGGCGAAATATACGCTCTTGTTTATCCTGTTTATGGGAGGGATTCTTCATGCAAATGCTTACCGTGTTGTACATCCCCACCCATGCGATACCTGTACCTCAAACCACACCCTCAACTCCGATACCGGCGCTGTAATCCCGGTAAGAGATCCGACCTTTGTGCTTTCGCATGCCTATTACAAGGATCATTTTGGCGCCAATGTTTTGCTTGATAAGATTACTGACAACCAAGGCAATGGTTGTGAATCCCTTTACGGGACAAGAAATTTTCGCCCCATCTTACACGGTGCTGCCTACCGGGGGGGGGCCAACAATTATTTCCATCGCGATGGCCGTCGACTCAACCAAAACCCTTTACCGGAAGATGGCATCCGCAACCTTTGTCAGGAAGGTTTCTCTGCTACGGTTTACCTCTATCGCAATAATTTTGGATCGGTAGTGCCTTACGATACATGCGATTGTGTGAACAACTCCGTAAACATAATGGATTACCGGCAACTCGACTATTTCGACGATGCTCACGTGTATGAAATGTTGCGTTTGGTGCACAAAGCCATTGTAGATCCCAACACCGGACCCGTTTATCTGCATTGTTGGAACGGTTGGCATGCGAGCGGTTTCATTTCTGCTGTTATCTTGAAACAATATTGCGCATTCAACAGTGTGGATGCCGTAAATTATTGGGATTTGGGAACCGATGGGGTGAACAAAAGCCCACGTTACCAAACCCAACGCGAACGCATCAAACAATTCCGGCCTTTTCCGGAGTTTGCCATCAGCGACTCCCTGCAATCTTGCTATTGTCCGGAAATGCCGACAGATATCGACAGCAGTCAGCTACACATTGATCTGGACCATCTGGTTACTGTTCCGGAGGCCATTCCTGTTGGCCTTACCATCCAGATGTCGAACGTTAGGTTTAAGCCGGGCTCTTCCATCTACAAAAACCTTTCTGCTGCTCAGAAAGACATAAAAAAGGTAGCAAAAGCCATGCACCTTTATTCGGGCATTCAACTGGAAATAGGCGGACATACCGATAAATCAGGAAAAACAGCCACCAATATTGTTTTGTCCGAGCAACGGGCAAAAAAGGTTTACGGCCAGCTCATCGAGGCTGGTGTTGCTGCCGACAGGCTTACCTGGAAAGGGTATGGCCCATACCAACCGGTGGCCAGTAACAAATACAAAACCACCCGGGCACAAAACCGGCGCATCGAAATTAAAATCCTTTCCAAGGGAACAGAAGATCACAGCAAGCTTATCGATGAAACCCAACTTGCCCTGCCTATCGAAAACAAGCCGGTTTCCGATCACAAAGCTCCGGAGCTTGTAAAACCAACGGTTTCGAAAACTCCGGATCACCTGTACAAGCATCCCGAGGCTTTCCGGAAAGGCGACCTGATCCCCCTAAAAGGGTTGGTATTTGAGCCCTATAAAACCACCATCAGCGATCGCAACAACAGCGATTTGAAATGGTTGCTCAAAGCCCTGAAAAAAAATGCGGAACTAAAGCTTGAGGTCGGGGGGTACACCGATGATTCCGGCGACTATGAAGGCAACAAGATCATTAGCAGAGACCGGGCCAGATCTGTTTGTAAATATCTGATCGATAATGGCATATCTGCCCATCGAATTTCCTGCAAAGGGTACGGGCCACAACATCCGCGTTACAGCAACAAAACCAAGGCCGGAAGAATCAAAAACCGCCGGATCGAAGTCAAAATTTTGTAACGGGCCCTCCTTATTTCATTCAAAGCACCAGCCTTTTATCTGCCGATTATCCATCGAAAAATAATCCTTCCGATCCCATTCCTCCATCCCGGAAAATAGCGGATGGCTTGTTGCTTCGTGTCGGAATGCACCGATGGCCTGCTCCATTTTTTTACCGGTTTTTCCGGCCGTATTCAAACAAGGCGAATTACTCGCTCAGAAGGGTTTATTTTGTTTAATTCCCTTCAAAGTTTCGTGCCTTGTGTGTTTTTTTCTAATTTTTCCCTTTCAAACCACCACCCAATGAAACAATATTATTACCACAACGGGCAACAAAACGTAGGCCCCATGTCGTTGGAAGATTTAAAAGCCGGGCCTGTTTCTGCCGAAACCCTTGTTTGGTACGAAGGCTTATCCAACTGGGTGAAAGCAATCTCATTGCCTGAGCTACAAGGAAAATTTGCTGCTTCAACAGAGCGTGGTGGCATGGGCACATCACAAACAGTACCAACAGGTGCTTACCAAAACCTGAACAGCCCCAATTCCGAATGGCCCTACACCCAACCAATGTATGGAATAGCAAGTAGCAAACCCAACCTGACCGTTCTGAAAGTGTTTTCTGTTATCGGGATTATATTGAGCGTTATTTTGTTTATTGTGGGTGCGGGAGTGTTAAATTTACATGCTTCCGGTTGCTGGAACTGCGATTGTTACCCCTATGTTTCCGGTAACGAAGAGTTGGCGGTCATCACTTTTATGCTGTCTTTGTTCTTCCTCACTTTCTCCATCATCACCGCAGTGAAAGCATTTAAGCGCTACAACTGATGGTTTCGGTGCTTTTTTGAAAAGGGAAAGTACCCCGCTTTTGTTGGGGCCCATAAAAAGAACGGTTTAAAAAGAAGGGCGGGGCGGAGCATTGTTCAGAATGGTTTCAATGCGGGCCATCACTTCATCGGTGAGTTTATCCGTCATGTTCACCACCTGAAGTGTTTCTTCCAATTGGGTGGCTTTGGAAGCCCCTAAAATTACCGTACTCACATTGGGGTTATGATCGCACCAGGCAATGGCCAGTTGTGCAGTACTCATGCCAAGATCGTGTGCCAGGGCAGACAACTCTTTTACTTTGCTGATGTTTTCTTCCGTAAGTTGACGTTTTTTGACCTGTTCGTACTGTTCGTTGGCAAAACGGGCTCCTTCCGGCACACCATGGTTGTATTTTCCGGTTAAAACGCCTGAAGCCAGTGGCGACCATATGGTGGTTCCCAACCCTACGGTTTGGTAGATCTGATCGAAATCCACTTCCACTTTCCGACGGTGGAACATGTTGTACTGCGGTTGTTCCATGGTGGGCCCAATGAGGTGGTATTGTTTTGCAACCATGTGTGCTTCCATGATCTCCTGTGCACTCCATTCCGAAGTTCCCCAGTACAGGATTTTTCCTTGGCAGATCAGATTGTGCATGGTCTGGACGGTCTCCTCAATGGGGGTTTCCTTATCGGGACGGTGACAGAAATACAAATCGAGGTAATCCACTTGCAGGCGGCGCAGGGCGGCTTCGCAAGCCTCCGTCAGGTGTTTGCGGTTCAGGCCTTTTTGGGTAGGCAAATGGCCGCCATCTCCAAAAAAAACTTTGCTGGAAACCAGATACGAATCGCGCGGCCAGCCGCGGCTTTTCAGCACTTCACCCATAACCACTTCAGAGCGGCCGTGGGCATAAATTTCGGCATTATCGAAAAAATTTACCCCTTGCTCATAGGCCATGTCCATAAGCCGGCCAGCTAAGTTATTTTCGATCTGGGAACCAAATGTAACCCATGAACCCAATGACAATTGGCTTACTTTTAATCCGGATCTTCCGAGGCGATTGTATTCCATTATCGTTTAAATTTTAAGATTGAAACGTAAAGCAGAAAAGTAAGCTTATCTTTTCATGTGTTCAACTTTTCTGCCTTACATTTCAAGGCGAATGCATTAAAATTTTTATCCCCGGATGCGGATCGGAAAGCACCCGCTTATGCCATTATGATGCTTTGCATGGCTTTTTGCCCGGGGCTTACATTTGGGTCGCCCGGGCTTGTTCTTCGCCTTTTTGTTGGTAAGACAGGAAATACCGGAATAGACCGATGGCCTTCATCAACTAAAAATAAGCCCGGCTTTCATCTGTCGATAAAACAACGCTCAAAATGAAAAGGTTGATAATCTCTGTTGAGAACCTTAATTTTGCGCCGACTAAAAACAATCGGTTATGCAGAAAGAAGCACACATCAGTACGGATAGAGCCCCCAAACCTGTTGGTTTATACCCCCATGCCCGAAAAGTTGGGGAGTTGCTTTTTCTCTCGGGAGTTGGGCCGCGGGTGGCTGGCTCCGGTGCCAACGACGCTACTGTTCCGGGCCTGGAACTCGACCACAACGGAAATTTTCTTGCTTTTGATTTTGAAGCCCAGTGCCGCTCTGTTTTTGATAACGTAAAAGCGGTTTTGGAAGCCTCCGGAAGTTCGTGGGGTCAGTTGGTAGATGTAACGGTTTTTCTCACGGATATGAAACGTGATTTCAAAACCTATAACCGCATTTATGCCGAGTACTTTAAAGAGAATCAGCCTTGCCGGACCACCGTTGAAATTAACAGCCTGCCCACCCCCATTGCCATTGAGCTGAAGTGTATCGCCACATTAAAAAACTAAGTTATGTACGGACGTTATATCAAATTTGCTTTGGTTGCTGCTCTGCTTGGAAGTTCAGTATATCTTTTTATTCTTGGTTGGATCGGCCTCGGAATTCTCGCTATTCCCGTGGCATTTCTTGTTGCGGTTACCCTCTGGCAGCATGAACGCATCATTCAGGCCATGTGGCACATGCGGAAAGAAAGAATAGAAAAAGCCTCCGGAGCCATCGAAAAAATAAAACATCCTGAAGCTTTGCCTAAAAGCCAGGAAGCGATGGTGTATTACATGAGAGGCATTTTAGGAGCCCAAAGCCGTTCGGTCGGAAAAACCGAATCTTTGTTGAAAAAAGCACTGAATGTTGGCCTTAAAAACGATCAGCTAAAAGCAATGGCCAAAATGAACCTGGCCATGATCTCCATGCAAAAGCGCCGCAAGCGCGAAGCGTTGAACTACCTGAACGAAGCCAAAAAGCTCGACAAAGGCGGTGTGCTGAACGAGCAGATCAAATACATCAAACAACAAATGGGGCGCATCTGAAGGTCCCTCTCTTTTTTCCGACATCAACGAACCGGCCTGCCGATCGTATCGGTAATCAGCGTATAGGGTTCTACGGGTAAAGTGAAATAATCCGGGTTTAGTTCATGTACCCGTTTTACGCGCGAAAAAACGGGAGCAAGGAAAAAATCGGGACGGTGCCATGGGTAGTCCGAAGTATCTGCTTTGGTGATGTAAAAAGTACGCCCTTCCTTTTTGTCTTTCAAAGAAGTGTACATCAATGTTTCGAAGCCGTAGGCCCATCCTATGTTTACACTGTATTTCGGATAGTGCCCTTCCGGTAACATGAATTTTCGTCCGGGTTGATCTTTTACATGCTCCACAAGCTGATCCATATAATGGAAGCGTTTTTCCATCACGGTGTGGTGTTTTGCGATCAAAACCAGGCTAACAATTACCGTAACTCCCATCCATAAACCGGCCAGTGAAACGAGGATCCGTTTTTTCTGTTTTCCCGCCAGGTAACATTCGTACAAAAGGGGCAAAAAGATGAAATAACCCACCGGCATGAGGCTTTTTTCCATCATGATGATGTCGTCGCCATCAAAAGTGACGGAAACGATCAGGTACATCCCCAAAATGCCTGCAAAAGTATAAGCCATCCGTTTCCACGACCGGTTGAAAATAAAAATCACCGGCAAGAACAGTAAGGCCGTAAAAGGCCAGCAATAAAGGCTCCCAAAATTCTGCACGATAATGGTCCAGCAAAAAGCATCAAAAACATCCGGAAGGTGGCTGAACACGGTAAGCGAACGGGAAAAATAGTTGCCTTCGTAAGATCCTGATCCCGACAAAGCCATTTTGATTAAAGCAAGGCCAATGAGCATGGTACCCAAAGCATAAGGCATAATCTTTCGCCATTGTTTTTTTTCCGTAGCCCAAAACCCAATGGTAAAGAGAAGCGGGAATATGGCTACCGGGTGTGCATAAAAAGCAAGGGCTGCAAATACTGCTGATAAGCTCCATTTTACCCCTGCTTTTGGCAATCCGGATGTCGGTTCATAAAACAGCCACCCCCAAAGCAAACAACAGTATACCAGTGCCTGGTGGGTTTCCGTCATGGGGTGGTACCAACTCCACCTTACCGTAATTACAGTGGTGAGCAAAATGCCCAGCGCAGCTACCGGTTGCCGGAAAACATGTGCACAAACGATGTAAACGACGTAAAAAACGACCACAATACCCACCGAATAACTCATGAGAATACCGGAAAGAGAGGCTCCGCATTTCAGCGCAACCCAGGCCGGGAACTTCACAAGAAAAACGCTGTAACGGCTCATCGGAATGTGAATATCTCCTGTATTGATCAGATCGAACAACTGATAAGCCGTATCGATGTACAGTGTTCGTTCCAGATGAAAAAGGGCCGCAAAAACCAGTAATACGAAAAAACAGAGGTGGCCACCAACAAGCAATAAATGTTGACGTATAAATACCGACATGGCAGCAAAGATAGTTGTTGTCAACCAAAATTATGGATGAAAAGCTAAAACAAAAGGGGAAAAAATAAAGACAATGGAACGTCTAAATCGGATAAAAACCAGGCTGTAGGCAGTTTGAAATAAGAATGTTGGTAGTACGGAAAAACTGTTTAATAACATGTAATCCTTTCTTTTGCAAGTAGCATTTGGATGCCTGGAATGTGTTGTATTTTCCAGCTACACAATCGTTATGATACCACAAGATCATAACGGTATTCCATCTTTTTTACCTTGGCCATAAACCAAGCATCAAAACGGATGAGTTCGGGGCTGGTTATTTGCCATTTATAAGGGGAAATGCCTGAACTCAAGGTTAAAAGCTCCTGCGCACAAATATGCCGGACCTTGTTAAAATCATACCCTGTTTTTTTCAACTGTCTTATCACATCAATTATAAGCAGATCTCTTTTTGATATTTTATCCCTGTAACCAGGTATGAATACCAAAAGGTTATTAATCTTCTTATCTGCCGAATCTCCAAGCTCGTTTGAAGAGATCTGTATGATAATATCTAATATGCGCACCGCAATATTCCAACCGTCTTTATCATCGTCCAGTTTTGTTGTTAAACCCAATTGCTTTTGAGCAGGACCATACAAACCCCGAAATAACAGAACACATGAGTGGTAGTACTTCCATTTGGAGGAATAAAAAGGTGATATTTTCCGATAATCAATGGCCGATAATTTACGGATCACTTTATGGGCTTCACCGTAATTTCCTTTCATAAAATAAGCTAAAAATTTATACTCCAACAATAGGTGATGGTTGAAGTGTTCCTGGTTATAAAGCTCTAAACCCAAATCAGCATGTTCGATCATCTTATCGAATTGGGTCATGAAAAAACAATTGTCCGCTATGCGTAAATGCAACTCACCAATGCGCCTAGACATTCTGATTGCATCCGATTGATAAATTTTTACCAGAACCTGGCTCAATACATCGCCGGCTTGCTCAAACAACTGTTTTTTCTGAAGAAAGTATACCGAGCAAATGTTTACCCAATAAAATAGCGTATCGCTATAAAACAGGTTTAGCTTTTGGCTCAGTTTTTCTTGTTGCCGAATGAGAAATTGGGACGCTTCTGTGTTGGCGTTGAATGTTTCATTCGCCGTAATCTCGGCATAATGCAATTGAGCCAGATCAATGGCTGCTTTACAGGCCTGGAAATGTTCAATTTCTTTTCGTTGGTTTTGAGCTGTACCATGTCGGATCCCTATTGCTTTGTACCGCAATAGGAGTGCTTCAACTAAAACTTCAAAAACTTCAAATGTTTTGGCGGTAGCAATCACCTTATCCAGTAGCCCAAGATATTCGGTTTGTAAACCTCGCCTCACGATTATTTTGGCTGCAAGAAGTTGTTTTTTACACTCGTATTCGACTTGAACAAACAACGGATACACCCCTTTTCGGGAAAGGTTTGTTTCAAGGATTAATGAGTGGTAAATTTTCTTTTTTAACTCACCGATCAGGTTGCAAAAGGCTGCTTGCGTGGTGTGTGGCGAAACAACTTGCTTAACCTCACACTGTGTTTTTAAGCCTGGATCAAGAGCCGAGTTCAGTAATTGTAATGTTTTAGGTACCGATGCTGTTTTTTTGGGATGTAAAAAATCCTTTAAAAGGATCATTTCCTCCCTACGAAGAACAGAAAGAAGCCGACGCAAGCTTTCCAGATTGTTTTTACTCTTCGTTTTCATGAAATTTTATTTCTGAATAGAAATAAAGGCAAAATATTGATAAATAGCAACTCCTGAATTTTAAACCAGTAAAAGACACCTTTTATATCATGTATAATGTGAAATTTAAAATGATGATAGTCAAACTCTCCTTTACTTTTGTAGTAATTCCAATTCGCATAGCATATTGGTCTGGCAGGTTGGTGTGAACACCGTATTATCGAGATTAAAACTCAAACACAATTATCGATTATGAAAAGTGTTTCGATCGGAGCTATTATTTATGAAATTAAAACTGTGAGCGGGGAAAGGGTGCAGATGCAATTTCCGTAACGATAAAAACCAGGATCCGGTCTGCACTCACTTTTTTATCACTAGTCCTTTACCTTGCTCTTTTAGAGCGCATTTAAACGCGGAACGATCCGCATTTCTACTTGCACTCCATCATCGGACAGCTTTAAAGTATCCGCCACCAACCTCGTAAAGCCAGTATTTATGCGTTACGAAACAAATATAAACCTATGACAAACAAAAACACCCTGAAAAGTCAAAAAAAGGCACGTGAAGTACTGGAAAAATATCCGCTGCTCGAAAGCTTTATACAAGAAGTGAGGACTTGTTTACGCCCACGACACCTGCAAATTATACAGCGTTATGCCTCCGGAGAAGCCATGAAACACATTGCCACCACTATGAACCTTACCTACCACACTGCATCGGCCTACTACCGGGGCGGACTTCAGTGCATTGCCCGGCCTTCGTTTAATTTCCGGTATCGCACTTTTTTAATGTATAAAGAACTGGAAAAAATGGAATTGGTAGATCCGCCTTCTTCCGGCC
>CALLUQ010000063.1 GCA_938010565.1 uncultured Flavobacteriales bacterium | reverse complement strand
ACACTAATTTAACATCTGCTTTTGATTTTATACAGATGCTAGTTTAAGGGAAAAAACAGAATAAAATACATCCAAATCACACAGGCTGGGACAGACTCTCAACTACGCACTGCCGTTCATGTATTCTGTCCTAAAGAAAGGGGCCGATGACCGTTGGGGGAACTGTACAAGCTAAAACCCAACCGGTTGATCTGTTTTTTTACAAGATGTTGGTTCAGGCAGGCATACGGATCTGCTGTCGTGGCCGTCTTTTGCGGTCTTTTTCCGGATTGAAAAGAATAAAATACCGGTACTTTCGAGGTTCCGTACGAACGGGTGGCGAACCCATCAAAATGTTCCATAACGTACCGAACTTTCGTCGGGGCGTAGGTGTTTCTTATCTCAAGATAATTTTCTCGGAAACCGTTATGCCATCCAGCGAAAGCTGCACCAGATAAATGCCCGGGCCGAGGCCCTCCCGTTGCAAAGCGACTATCTGAGCCTCCGGCACTACTTCCCAGATCAACAGGCGGCCCATCGCATCAAAAACGTTTACCCGAACACCACGACCCCACCGGGTAAGGTCGATGTTGATCGCATTGGCCACAGGGTTGGGATAAATGCTGAAAACAGGAACCTTTTCAATCGCATCTTTTACATTGGAGATCAGTGGATTGGAGTAGTGACAATCCAATAGTTCTCCGCAAACAAAATGCGCCAGGAAGTTACGGGCAAGCACCAAAGTAGTATCGTATTGGGCAGGGGCGGTTACATGTGGGGTGTGTTCTTCGCCCGGGGTTACATTCCGATAGGTGTGAAAACAATTGATCAAACCGGACGCATCGGCTTTTTCATGAATGGAAGAGCCGCCGTTTACTTCAAGGATGGGAAGGCCGAAAAAAGGCCTGACAAAATCAAAACCGTAAGGAACTACATTGTCGTTTACCGCATGCAGGCTCAAGATGGGCGTATCTCCCGGTTTCATCCAGGCCGTATCTTTCAAAGCACCGCAAATGCTAACGATGGCTGATACGGTATCCGGATATCCGGCATTGCCTGTGTTGCCTTCAAGGCCGCCGTCTAACCCGGGTTCGCTGTAATCCACATAAGGAGGCAATTCATTTAATTCATCCAAATAAGCAAGGTGAACGGCAGAAATTCCACCTGCGGAGGTACCGATAATGAAAACGGACCCTGGATCAATGCCATACGTATTGCCATGCTCTGCCACATCTTTCCGAAAAAAACGAATGGCAGCTTTTACATCGTGATAACTGCGAACAACTGCTTCAACAGCACTGACAGAGTCGGGTGGAAGGGTATTCAATCCCAAACGGTATTGAACAGAAGCAGTAACATAGCCCATTTTAGCAAAATCATTGCAAAAAGGAACCACATCCGTTCCGGTTTTGCTTCCTCCGATAAAACTCCCTCCGTGTACCAGAATCACCAAAGGCCGATCCGTTTCTGCATCTCCGGTGGGTTGGTAAACATCCAGAAAGAGGTTCTCCGTTGCCCCTCCGGTCCAACCCACATTGGAGCCGTATGGAATATCTGAAGTTAGGGTTACATTTTCAAAAACAAATTTTTTGTACCGATCGCCGGCACATTGAGCAAAAACCGGCTGGGTTGTAAAAAAAGCAACCGCCATAAAAATCGGAGTGAACGTTTTGTACATAAAGGGAGTATTTAATTCATGACAAGTAAAAAAAGATACGGGTTTTACATGAAAAAAAGAATGGTTCATGAAATATTCAAAGGGAGCAGCGAAAAAAAGATGCCCCTGAAAGGGGAATATAACAAGAGAGGAAGTTTCCCGAGGGTTTCCGCTTTACAGGATAAGCTGTTTGCAAACCACCCGTGCCAGCATTTCCATATTTACGAATATAGAAGTAACTTTGAAAAAAATTATGCAAACGATACGAGCAGCGGTCAACATAAAATAGGTGTGAAAAAAGCGGCCGGCCTGTTGTTTTGCCGCAGTACCCGACCCTGGCGATCATTGCACCACATAAAGCAGAGGTTGATCCCCAAAAGGAAGCCTCTTTTTTTATGTTTAATGACAGATAACCAATCAGATACAACGCTTTAACAAAGCAAATAGTTTTGGAAACAAAAAAACCGATGACTGCAAAAAGTACGGAAGAGCGGGAGGAAGTGACCATCCTCTTTGCCGGTGATTCGGGCGATGGAATTCAGTTGACCGGAAACCAGTTCACCAACACAACGGCTTTGCACGGAAACGATATCAGTACATTCCCAAACTTTCCGGCCGAAATTCGGGCACCGCAAGGTACTCTGGCAGGTGTTTCGGGGTTTCAGCTCCATTTTGGCGGCGTACCCATTTACACTCCGGGCGATTCTTGCGATGTGTTGGTGGTTATGAATGCTGCTGCACTCAAAGCCAATCTTCCTAAACTAAAGCAGAGGGGAACGATCATTGCCAACCGGAGTGGTTTTGATAAAAAGAGCCTGAAATTGGCCGGTTATCCGGATGATGCAGCGCCTTTAAAGGCGGAAAGCCTGACTTCCCGATACCGCCTTTTTGAAATGGATGTGACCCGCATGACCCGCGAAACCCTGGCCGATTCGGGTATGGGAACCAAAGAGCGCGACCGGTCGAAAAACATGTTTGTTCTTGGGTTTATTTACTGGATGTACAGTCGTAACCTCGATTTTACCATCAAGTTTCTGGAAGAAAAATTTGCCCGGAAACCAGCAATCGTGGCAGCCAATGTAAAGGTACTTAAAGCAGGTTATCACTTTGGAGAAACCAGCGAAACCTTTACCACCCGTTACGAGGTAAAAGCCGCTCCCATGCCGGAAGGTGTTTATCGCAATGTGATGGGCAACCAGGCCACTGCTATGGGGCTGATCGCAGCAGCAAAAAAAGCGAACCTGAAACTGTTTTACGGAAGTTATCCCATTACTCCGGCATCAGACATTCTACATACACTTTCCAAGCATAAGAACTTTGGTGTACGCACCTTTCAGGCGGAAGATGAAATTGCAGCCGTTTGTTCGGCCATCGGGGCTTCTTTTGGGGGTGCATTGGGTGCAACGGCTTCTTCCGGACCTGGCATTGCACTTAAGGCAGAAGCCATCGGGCTGGCAACCATCCTGGAGTTGCCCTTGTTGATCGTGAATGTGCAACGCGGCGGCCCATCTACGGGTTTGCCCACCAAAACAGAACAGGCAGATTTGTTCCAGGCCATGTATGGACGGAACGGAGAAGCGCCTTTGCCCGTTGTTGCTGCCCGCTCTCCTTACGATGCGTTTGAGGCCGTTTTTGAAGCTGCCCGCATTTCCATTGAACACATGATCCCGGTTTTTTTCATGTCGGATGGTTACATTGCCAATGGTGCCGAACCCTGGCAGTTTCCCAAGGCGGCAGATCTGCCTGCTATTCAAACCCATTTCGCCACACCGGGTGCCCGGGAAAATCCATACTTGCCTTATCAGCGCGATGAGCGACTGGTAAGAGAATGGGCCATTCCGGGCATGGAAAATTTGCAGCACCGCATAGGAGGGCTGGAAAAGGAAGACTTGACCGGAAACGTAAGCTACGATCCGGAAAATCACGAGAAAATGGTACGCATCCGCGAAGAAAAAGTGGAACGCATTGCACACTTTATTCCGGATCTTGAAATCGACAACGGGCCCGAAGAAGGCGATGTGTTGGTTCTTGGGTGGGGTTCTACTTACGGTGCCATCAAAACGGCGGTTGTTCAATTATTGGAGGAAAATAAGGGCGTAGCCCATGCGCATTTGCGGTATCTGAACCCTTTTCCGAAAAACCTGGAACAAGTAATGAGACGGTATAAAACAGTGCTGATCCCGGAGATGAACCGCGGGCAATTGTTGCCCATTTTGCGGGGTAAATATCTGATCGATGCCAAAGGCCTCAATAAGGTAAAAGGGGTGCCGTTTACTGCGGCCGAGATCAAAGCAGAAGTGAAACGACTCATCGCATCATAAACCATGGAAAAAACGGTTAAACGTACAGGAAAAAACTACGCGAGCGATCAGGATATCCGTTGGTGTCCGGGCTGTGGTGATTATTCCATACTCAAGCAAACCCAAAGCGTAATGGCCGAAATTGGCCTTAAAAAGGAAGAGGTGGTTTTTGTTTCGGGAATTGGCTGTTCCAGCCGTTTTCCTTATTACATGGATACGTATGGGATACACAGTATCCACGGAAGGGCTCCGGCTGTGGCAAGCGGGTTAAAAGCAACCCGGCCGGAACTCAGCGTTTGGCTGATTACCGGCGATGGTGATGCTTTGTCTATTGGCGGAAACCATTTTGCCCATCTGCTCCGAAGGAATTTCGATTTGAATGTATTGCTTTTCAACAACGAGATCTACGGATTAACCAAAGGCCAGTATTCGCCTACCAGTCCGATAAACAAAATAACCAAATCTTCCCCGGTAGGATCGCTGGATCATCCATTCAATCCTTTGGCCTTTGCCATGGGAGCAGAAGCTACTTTTGTGGCCCGGGCAATGGACAGAGATCCGAAACACCTGCGCGAAATATTATTGCGTACCCACCAACATAAAGGCACCTCATTGTTAGAAATTTACCAAAACTGCCCGGTTTTTAACGATCATGCCTTTGAAGCCTTTACAGAAAAAACATCCAAACAAAATTCCACCATTTTTGTGCAACATGGAAAACCATTGACCTTTGGTGCAAACCAAGAAAAGGGCATCCGGTTGGACGGACTCCGGCCACAGGCAGTTGACCTGTCTGCAGACTATACCATATCCGATCTTTGGATACACGATGAAACCGACAGAACAAAAGCAGATCTGCTGGTGCGTATGTTTGATGATCCTCGGTCCGAAGGCGCATTGCCCCGGCCATTCGGCGTACTGTATGCAGGGGAACGGTCTACTTATGAGGTTGAAATGAATGCACAGATAGAGCGTGCTATCGCACTTGAAGGAGAAGGCGACCTGGATGCTTTATTTGCAGGAAAAAGCACTTGGAAGATCGGTTAAAGAACCGATAATACGGCAGAAGAGGTGATGTCTTGAAAAACATTTCAACAAATGGCATGTCTGACTACCAGACATTAAGAACATCAAAACAAAACGCTAGCCACCGCTTTTATCAAACCCTTGCCGACAGCAGTTCCTTTCATGCGAACGCCGCAATACAAGTAGTTTGTTTCTATGTTCTGTAGCCGCAACGTAGTCGGGTAACAAGATTGCCCGTCTCTTTTTCGTTTGGTTCTTCCGATGGTTTCTGTTTTACTCTGTTAAAAAAATGGTACATTTACGCGCCATATAGCATGTGCAAGCGGATGTGGTGAAATTGGCAGACACGCCAGACTTAGGATCTGGTGCCGCAAGGCTTGGGGGTTCGAGTCCCTTCATCCGCACTTCTAAAAAAGCGTTGCATAAGTAACGCTTTTTTTATGCTCTCCATCCTCAGGTTGGTATTCATTGTTAATGGAACGCATGGACTTTTTGATAAAATCACCGATTTACTGAATTCTCATGCCCCGCTTCGCGGCTTTTTTTCAGGCTTGATCCGAATGTCCTTATGTACTCGTTTTTGGGAGTAGGTACTAATAGATTTTTCGGCTTTGATATTCCAACTGACGATAGCTGAACACGCCTTTTGAATGCGTTCCGATATTTTCATGCTGATCCCTGTCTATTAAAGCCATCTTGATCGCTTCCGGTAAGGGTTTAAGCCTGCCTCCTATACTACTCCCCCGCACCACTCAGGAAAAGAGAACAAAAGTATTTTACGCATCCATCAATTGGTTCAATCCGTCCATTACCAAACCCAGATCCAGCTCCGTCAAACACTTCGGGTCGCCAAACTTACAGGTGTTCGAAACACAGGGTGCACAAGCCAATCCGCTCTTGCGAGCAATCCGAAGGCCGGATGGGTTGTAAGGGCGGGTGTTTTTTTCGTTCCCCGCACCAAAAAGCACAAGGGTTTTAATGCCAAAAGCATTTCCAACATGAGCAACTCCGGAATCGGTAGAGAGCACCAGATCCGATTGACTCACCATATCCAACAATTCTTTCACGGAGGTTTTTCCGGCTCTGTTGTAAACCGACTTTACATCGCGTAATGCATGCGCTAAAGCTGCCGTATGTTCAACATCGCCCGGACCGCCCGATAAATGAATGCTCAGGTCGTACTTCTTGCGTATGGCACGCACCAGTTGTTCGGCAAAACCAATCGGGATGCGGCGCGACCGGGCTTCGGAATTGATGTTGAACAACAGGTTTTTCCCTTCGGATAAAAACGGAGAACGCGTTTCGTTGGTTTGGGTCAGCACAACCGGAAAGTCATGGCGTTCTTTCCCGGAAAATTGGGCCAGCAGATCGAGGTATTCTTCTACCCGATGTAGTCCTTTCTTTTTGGAATAAGCCTTGTGTAGCAGCATGCTCCGTAACTCCTTTTTATAACCAACCCGGGTTTTGCTTTGTGTGGCATATCCCATCCATGCAGAAGAAAAAGAATCGGGCAAACAAAAAAAGAGATCGTATGGATAAGGAATGGTTTTCCCAAATTTCCGATTGCCAGCCAAACCCGAATGCACCGATCCGGAGTACACAAAAACATGAGAAGCGGCGGTACAGTAAGAAAGAATATCCTGCAATCCTTTTTTAACGATAACATCTATCCGAGCTTCGGGATAGGTGGCTTTCAATGCCCGGATAAAAGCAGTGCTCATTACCACATCGCCCAACCAGTTCGGAAGTCTTACCAATATTTTCATCGCTTTTATCAACTACGGTTTTCATTGCCGAACAATTTTGGCTTACAATGTTACTGATAATAACGGTGTTTTTGGGTGTTTCACCTTTCTCCTTTATCGGTTTTTTTTGAATTTTCCCACGCTGCTCTGGTTAGGCAATAACAATTCAGATCCACATAGCGATCGTACAGCCATTCGCTGTTTGGTTGTACTTTCATTAAAGTAAAACCCGCACGAAGAGCTACCTTCTGGCTTTTAAGGTTGTGAACATTGGCCCGGAGCCACACCGTTTCCAGGTGATGTTCCATAAACCCATGCTCCAGCAGACGTGCCAAACATTTGCCCACCCACCCCCGGCCCTGATGTTCCGGTGCGAGCCAATACCCGACACTGCCACTACGGAGGTATTTATCTATGTGATTAAAACTTATCATACCTGCAAACTTACCCGCGATAAAAATGCCAAAACAAGCCGTTGAACCTGAAGTGAACTCACGGATGTTTTGACGGATATTAGTCAGGGATTCGGGTTCGGTCTGGCAACTATCGAGCCAAGGGAGCCATTGCTTCAGATAGTCGCGGTGCCTGTCAATCAACTCAAAACAGGATATAACATCTTCGGGTGTTCGGATGCGGAGTTCACAACCTTCGTTTATAATAAGCACCATTTCTAAAAAAATCCGAATATATTACAAATAAGTCATGATTCAGATTCGTTTCAGACATATATCCTTCTTGATCTGCTCTATGACACTCATGCCTGTCCATTATTTCTCCCGTTTTTATGAGGATCAAAATCATTAATCTCTTTAAATAAAGCTTCCAAATTAGCCAAGTCCATAACTGCGATTTCTCCGGACGTTAAAGTTTTACGCCGCTCAAGTGCATCTTTCATAAGTTTCGCTTTTAATTTACTTACTTCTTGATTGTTAGCATATTCTAAATTGTTATTCTCGATTTTTTGTGCAATTCCCAATTCTGTATTTGAAGTAATCGCTTCCTCATAAAGTCCGCTCCTGGATAATAACTTGACAAAAATGGGGGCTGTTTCAACCACAAAAAACAGAAGAGTAATAAGCCAACTGGCCCACCGCAGTGTGTTATTTTCCGGGTCCTTGATCAGCCTTCCCAAGG
>CALLUQ010000062.1 GCA_938010565.1 uncultured Flavobacteriales bacterium | reverse complement strand
CCGGTCTTCGTGGCCCGGTGCCTGAATTGCAACTACTTTTGTGGCTTTGTCGAAACGGGTTGCCCACCGGCTGTAAACAGAAGCTCCCGATCCGGCATAAGGAAAACAATACAAGATTTGCTCCACCTGCTCTTCCGGTTCTTTCATCGTCCGGAACCAGGATCCGACAATTGCGGCCACCGTTTCCGGTTCGGTTTCGGGAGCGGCGGTTTCTTTTTCAGCAACTGCTGCAACCGGTTCCTCCTCCCCTTTTGCAGGTTGAGCCTCTTCGGGACTTGTTTCGCTTTTGGTATCTGTTTTTGAAAGGTACACCAACTCAAACAAATAATCCCGTACGGAAGCAATGGTCGGGTAGTTGTATACCAGCGTATTGGGCAGTTTTACGCCAAAATATTGTTCCAGCTTTACAGCAAACGAGATCGCCATAAGCGAATCCATTCCCAGGAAATTGAAACGCATGTTTTCATCCAGCTTATCCATCGACTCGATCAGCATCACCATACGCAACTCCAAACGGATCACTTCCTCGATCATTTCTTTTGCCTTTTCAGGCGGACTGTTCAGAATATCGTTCAGGTGCTCATCCACCTGGTGCGAAAGGCTGCTGTCTTCCGAAACTTCATCGAACAACGAAGGCTGAAGCGAAAAGGTGGTAAAAACGTTGTATTGTTGCCAGTCCACATCGGCCACCAAAGAAAGCGGCGCACCGCTCACCACCTCTTTTTCCATCTGGTTCAGGGCCTCGTTGGGAGGCATCAGCCGGAAACCCAACTGACCCAATACTTCCACCTCACGATCCGTCGAACTCATGCCCACATCGGCCCAGGGACCCCAGTTGATACAGGTGGAACACAAATTGTTTTTGTTGCGGTAAATGCTCAACATGTCCATAAAATGGTTCGCCGCGGAATAATGGCTCAGATCCACCGAACCCCACAATGCCGATACCGAGGAGAACAACAGGAAACAGTCCAGATCGCGGTTTAGCGTATGTTGGTGCAAAGCCCAGGTGGCCGATACTTTGATCCTTAAAGTATGGAGAAAATCGGCCTGATCCAAATCCTTGATCTTTGAGAACCAGTTTACCCCTGCCGCATGAATGACCCCCCGCACCGGAATGTTAGCAGCATCAAGCTTTTGGAACACTTGTGCCAGGGCATTCAGGTCGCGTATGTCTTGCGAGAGCAACTCTACTTTCGCCCCTTCCGCTTCAAGCACAATGAGTTTTTTGGTGATCGCATACCCCGGATGCTCTTCCGGCAAACCCATCCATTCTGCTTTTGGCGGCAAACTTCTCCGGCTCATCAATATTAAATGGCGACACCCTTTTTTAACTGCCCATGCGGCACAAGAAAGTCCCAAACCGCCCAAACCACCGGTAATGAGGCAAGCCCCATCGTTTCTGAATGCAAATGTGGCTTCCGGCATGGTTTTTTTGGGTACCAACTGCTGAATGAACTGTTGCCCTTTCCGAATGGCCACTGCATGCTCCCCTTTTGGCTTTAATATTTTTCTCAGGATCAATTCGCCTGTTCGTTCCGCATCTTCGGATCCATCCACATCAATTAAACCACCGCGCCACTCCGGATGTTCCAGGAACAGGGTTTTGGAAAAGCCCCAAAGGGGCGAAAGGTTCAGGTTGATGGCTGCATCCGAATCCACAGAAGGCAAAAATTGCGAACGATCGGTAACCACCCACAAAGGCAACACCATGGCCCGTTGTTGCAAAGCTTGCAGAAAAGGAACAAAAAAGCCCAGATTTTCTGCTACATTCTGTTCAAGCGTAGGAACCTGCATGTGGGTGCTCCCGCCTTCCATCGCATGGGTTATATAAACGATCCGCCACTTGTCGTGGTTGGCCTGTGCGTTGAGGAACACCATTTTCTCCAATACTTTATAGCAAGTCGAATGGTCGGCGTTGGGTGGTAAAATGTAATCGGGTTTGTGTGTTTTTCCTTTTTGTTTTTTGCGCGTACCTACCCAGAAAGAGATCACCTGTGCCGTTTTGAGGCGCCGGTAAAGTGTTTCCGCCAATGCACCTTCCCCTACAATGATCCAGCTAAAATCATCTTTGAGGGCTTCATCCGGCACCAGCTGCGGGAGTGTTCCTTTGTTGGTCCAATGCAGCTGGTAATGGTTTTGCGCTTCTTCAACCATTTTGGAGGAGGGTACGGTTCCGGGCAGTGCAAACTCCGAAAGGCGTTCTGCGGTAACACCATTGATCCAATAGGGCCGATGCATAAAACGAATGCCCGGGATCAGGTGCGGAATGGCCTGGCCTTGCATAAGGATGTCCCACCGGATCTTATACCCCGAAGTGTACAGCTGGCCTATTGAATCTGCAAAATAATATCCTTCCATCCGATCGCCTTTTTTCTTGTTCAGCGAACGCAAAAACCGGGCATCCGATCCGGGTAGATTTTCCCTTACGGCCACCAGTGTACTTGCCCCGGGGCCGATTTCTATAAAATGGGTGATCGGTTCTTCTTTCAGGCAGGCAACTGCTTTGCCGAATTGTACCGTTTCGCGCAGGTGGCTTACCCAGTGTTCGCTTTCCGGTGCACTATCCATTTCCATTCCGGTAAACGAAGATACCCAACGCTTTACGGGAGCATGGAAGGTAAATTGTTCCACCCATTCGTGAAACTCCTCCATCATGGGTTCGAGCAAGTAGCTATGGAAAGCGTGGCGTGTCAGCAAGTGATAATGTTCCACATCTTTTGCCTTGAAATGTTGGATAACGGCTTCCACGGCTTCCGGATCCCCGGAAATCACCGTTTTATGCATGCTGTTGATCGCTGCAATGCTTACCCGCTCTTTATCCATCACTTCTGCCACCGATCGGTGATCGGTGAAAATGGTAGCCATTTGTCCGCATCCGGAAAAGGCTTCTACAAGTGCTGCCCGGCGTTGGAGTATTTTCATGCCTGTTTCGGGTTCGAAACAACCGGCCAGGCAAGCTGCGGCATATTCCCCCAGGCTGTGTCCGAGCAGTATGTTGGGCACAATGCCGCACGCTTGCCACAGCATGCCTATGCCGTATTGAATGGCAAACATGGTGGGTTGCAGGTAAAGCTCATCCCAATTGCCTTCTTCCACATGATTAAACGCTACTTCCGCAAGGCCCGGCTGGCCGCTTTCCGGCTCATCGATGGCCGCAGCACAACGGTCAAAAGCATCTTTAAACACAGGGTACCGTTGGTACAACTCCAACGCCATGTTTTCGTATTGTTCTCCCTGTCCGGTAAAAACAAAGGCCAGGTCTTTATGATGTGCTGCTTTGATCGGGCTGCTTTTCAAACGGGAAAAACGTTCCAGTTTTTTTTGCAACTGTGCAATGTTGGAAGCAAGGAAGTATTCGCGGTAATTCAGATCGGAACGGTGCAGGGCCTGGGTATAACATACATCTTCCAACGATGCCTTCGGGTGCGCTTCAAACCAATCCTGCCATACGGCAACCTGCTCCGGAAGGCCTTCTGCAGTGGAAGCCGACAACACAAAATGTTTGGCGTAACTGCTTGCCGGCGTTTTTTCTTTTTTCAGGGTTGTTTTGGACGGTCCTTCAAAAATGGCATGTGCCAGAGAACCTCCAAACCCAAAGGAACTGACGGCACAACGGCGCGGCTCGCCATTGGCCTGCCAATCTACCAGATCATTGTTGATCTTTAAACGGGTTTGATCAAGATGAATACGAGAGTTCAGTTCTTTTACATGGATTTGTGGCGGCACCTGTTGGTGTTGCAACATCAGGAGTGTTTTGATGACACTTGCAATTCCGGCTCCTGCTTCAAGGTGGCCCACATTGGCTTTTACCGAACCCATGTAACAAGCCTGGCCTTTTTTCCGGCCATAGGTTTTGGCAATTTGTTCCACTTCTACCGGATCGCCTGTGGGCGTTCCGGTGCCATGTGCTTCCACATAAGTGATCTCTTCTCCGGTAAGTCGGGCATCTTTTAAGGTGCGTTCAATTAAACGACGCTGTGCTTCTCCGTTGGGCGATGTGATGCCCTTGCTTGCTCCGTCTTGCCCTGCATTGGAGGCCAGAAGGGTGGCCAGAATGCGGTCGCCGTCGCGCAAAGCAGCCGACCGTTTTTTCAGCATCACCAACCCGCAACCTTCTGCACGTACATACCCGTCGGCACTGGCATCAAAGGTTTTGCAACGGCCTTCCGGCGACATCATTCCAAACTGAGAAAGCGTAATGGTGGCCCCCGGAGAGAGAAGAGCATTCACTCCCCCTGCAATGGCCTGGGTACACTCGCCGTTGGCAACGGCTTTGTGGGCAATGTGCAAAGCTGTGAGGGAAGAGCTGCAAGCCGTATCTACCGTAAGGCTGGGGCCTTTAAAATCATAAAAATAAGACAGCCGGTTGGCCGCCACGCTGTTGGCGTTCCCCAATCCCGAATAGGCATTAAAACTGTCCATTCCGGGAATGAGCTTGATTTTCAGATGCAAGTAATCGTTGGTAGCCAAACCGACGAACACACCTACATCCGAACCGATCAGATCTTCTTTTTTCCATCCCACGTTTTCGATCAGGCGCCACGATGTTTCCATCAGCATGCGGTGTTGCGGATCCATTTCCGGTGCTTCGTAGGGCGAAATGCCAAAATGCATCGGGTCGAACTGCTCAATCCGATCTGTAAAACCGGCCCATTTGGTACTCAGTTTACCTGGCACAGCCGCCTTTTCCACATAAAATATATCGTTGTCCCACCGCTCGGGCGGCACTTCCGTAATGGCATCTACCCCGTTCGACAACAGTTCCCAGTATTGTTCGGGCGAGTTAGCCCCTCCGGGGAAACGACAGGCCATGCCCACCACTACCACCGGATCTTCCTCCGGCCCTTCATCGGCTTGGGGTTGGCCGGTGGTGTAAAGCACACGCAGCTTACCGGTCCGGTAATCCGACAGGCAGCGTGTTCGGGCAATTTTAAAGTTTTGTGTTTTGGGGATCAGGCCCTTCGGGATCAGCACCACTTCTCGGGCGTTGATCCCCAAGCTTTCCAGCAAATTAGCCTGGATCTTCTGTGCAATGGCCTCAAATTCCGTTTTACTGCTGTGCCGGTCTGCTTCCTGAAACACAACAAAACGTTCCGTACCTTCCGAAAAATCGGCCACACAGGCACTCCGGAGGTCGCTTTGAAGCAAAGGCTGATCATATTGTACGATGTGCTCAAGGTCTTCTGCAGGGTAGTTCACCCCGCGTACAATGATCAGTTCTTTTTTTCTTCCCGTAATATAGAGGAAACCGTTTTTGATGAAACCCATGTCGCCCGTTTTCACCAGCATATCTTCCGAAAGGGTATCGTTTGCAGGGCTGAAATATCCTTTTGAATTTCCGGGAGCATTGAGGTAGATCTCTCCTGTGAGGCCATCTTCCAGCGGGGCACCGCTTTCCGGATGATGGATGCAAACCTCTCCTTCCGTTTCAATGCGGTAAGGCAATAACCGGCGGCCCGGGTTGTTTCCGGTTTCTTGTTCCACCACCAGTTGCTTCATGGCATCGTAACCGTCTCCTCCTCCTGCCGCAAGAAGTGTGGCTTCGGCCATGCCGTAAACCGGTTTAAAGCAGGAAGGTTGAAAACCCGTTTTTTGAAATTTCTCACAAAAACGGTCCAATGCCGATACCGAAACCATTTCCGCTCCTACAAAAGCATATTGGTAGCAGCTAAGGTCCCAGGAGGGATCGGGCGTTACTTTCCGGGCACAAAGGTCAAACGCAAAAGTAGGTGCAGCCGAAGTGTTTGCACGGTAATCGTGAATAACCTGAAACCAGTTTTCGGGGCGGGCCAGAAAAGAAACAGGCGGCATAAATACTCCAAAACCCGATTCGAACAACGTACCAAACAGATGGCCCACCAGCCCCATATCGTGGTGTAAAGGGATCCAACTGGCGGTGCGTACCGGTTCGTGACGGGCAAACACGCGGTACATTTTCTCCACATTGTTCAACACCCCCGCATGGTGCAATACCACTCCTTTGGGGGTGGAAGTAGAACCGGAAGTATACTGGATGTAAGCGATTTGCTGCGGATCGGCCGTGGGCAGTTCCATCGGTTCTTCAAGGGGGGTTTTCAGGCTTTCTTGTAAAAGCAAGCGGGTATGTTCGAGTTTTTTTTCCTGGCGAATGCGTTCGCCTACCCAGGCCGCATCTGTTTCCGGAATAAGCAGGGTTTTGGCATCGCCGGAACGCAATATCCGCAGGGTACGACCAAAGCCGGTTTTGTCTCGTTTTCCCCGGAACCCCGGCAACGGAGCCGGTATACATCCCGCAAGGATGGCACCGAAAAAACCGATCACAAAATGGGCCTGATCTCCTACGGGAAGTAAGATCACTTCGCCGGGATCACACTGCCTGCGAATGTTTTGCCCGGCCAGCAAACAGGCATCGCGCAACGCGTTAAAAGTAAATGTATGTTGTTCTTTTCCCGATCCGTCAAGAAAAACCAATACGTTTTCCGTTCCCCGGTTTTCCGGGAAAGACAAGATCAGATCGGCAAGTGTCGTTTTGTCTATCTTACGTTCCATAGTTGTGTGCAAAAGAGCGCCAGGAAAGTTGTCCCTGACGCTCATGGTTGTTGGTTGGTTGGTGAAGCGTTTTACCCCACCTCAATGTACAACTGGCTTACAATGGTTTCGCCATTGTCCGCTGTACCGGTAAGGGTATACGTATTGGAACTGTTAATGGTTAAGGTTTTGCTCCCCTTATTAATTTCCGAACCGCCAATGTTGTAGTTTCCCGGATTGAGGGTGAGGGTTCTGAGGTTTTTGGTGATCCAGCTCAGTTCAAAGTTGTTGCTGCCTTTATCGGTGGCTTCAAAGTACTGGATCTGCGGGTGTACCGTATCGTTATCGCCCAGATAGTATACATTGGCAGTTCCTCCGGGTTGGTGAATGGTAAACGTGGCAGGATCCTCGGCAATGGAAGCTTCAACAGCGATCCAGTCGGGAGGGTTTGTGGCAAACTTAATTCCCGAAAGGTTGCCGTCTTCATTGGTTCCAAACTTAAAATACGCCAAGCCAACAGGAGCCAGTTTAAAGTTGATCTTTCCGGTTGCCGGTTTCTTAAATCCTTGGCCGGTAAGGGTATACGTTACCTGGTCGGGCATGTTCGAATAATTGAATTTATAGGCCTGTACCAGGTCTTGCCCGGGGGTTTCCGTTCTCGGAGAAATCACAGAGTTGTAGGTCGTTAAAGGCGTGTTGAGCGAAACCTGGTAAGCATACAGCATCTCCCAGCTCAACACCACATTGTCGTCCACTCCCAGTGTACCGCTTTTGTTGGAGGTAAAACTCACCAGGAAAGGCGGGTTTACCGTGAGTGCTACCACCTGTGGTGCCGAACGTTTTGAAGGTGTAGTGGCTACCAGCGTATAATCGCGTTGCGCATCGCCAATAGGCACCGTTACCTGCACATGCCCCGTATACGGTTGTTCGCCCTCAACAGGAAACGATTTTGTACCCGATCCCGATTCAAATCCGCTCACTTCCACCGCTGTGTTTGCCATGGAGATCCAACGAAGGGTCGTAAACTGGCCTTCGCCCACTACATAATCATCAAGCCACGGAATTACGGCCAGTTCCTGCTGTTGTTTGTTAATGTTTACGGAAGTTTGGGCCGTATCCATGGTTACCAGTTCTTCAATTTGAACCGTTGCTGTTCCTTCCTGTGAATTCACCACTACATTCACAAAATTGATCTCAATGCTCGATCCGGGTGCCAGATCGGTTCCTCCCGCATTTGAAGTGGTAATGCGAAAATAATCGCCATTGCTCGCCAAACCGCAGGTAAAACCTGTAGTGAGCGAATCGGCGGTAAAATTCAGGCTCGGAGAAAGATCGTTCTCGCCCTTTCCGATGGGAAAGGTAACATCGATCTCACTTTTATCGTTCCCGCCATCAAAGTGAATGGTACTACCGTTATCCGGATTTTTTATCACCAGTTTCATGTCGGTTGTGGTGCCCAGAAAAACGTTGGGTGGCTGAAAAGAATATTCGAAGAGTACTTGGCTCATGGTGGTTAATTTTTAGGGATTTTCATCAATGCTTTCTGCACCGGACAAGGTCATCCAGCCTTCGATTAATTTTAACGGATTGGTTTCCAATGTTGCAATTGGTGTATACTGATCAATATCAATTTCTTCGTTCCAGGAGGTAACATCCTTACGCGCTGCCCAGCCCCAGTTGCCGGCCACCTGTGCCGGTGTTGGCATCTGGATCCTGGATGGGTCGAGCAAAAGCGGTCCGGCACGGAAAAAGGCTTTCAGTTGCTCCAGTGCATTGGATACCGGACCATTGGGCAGGGCCACACTGCTTACAGGCAATGCACCCGGAATGAATGGGATATTACCACTCGGATCTACCAGAACGGTCACCTTTACCGTAGTCGCATCCGATGCAAGTTTTACCTGATGGTTAACACCTATATAATCCGAGGAAAAACCTTTGCCCGTTTGAATGGCTTCGGAAAGGTGGTCTGCATCGAGGTTTTTGTTGCCTTTGCGCAATTCCTGTAACAGCAGGGTAGCTTGTGCATTGGATCCGTAAACCGAATAGAACTTGTCGTAATTATCGGCCTCGTAATAACCGATCACTCCGTTGCCCTCCATCAGGCTGTCGCCAATGCGCAACGAAAACGGAACCGACATAAAAGGAGGATTGGTTGGGTGGTACGTACCGTTCTGATTGTAATACCTGCCCGTATCCAGCCATCCCTGGTTGTAGGCCGGGTTACCGGAAAGGGACAGCGATACTTCGGCCCGCACTACGGCAAGCGGCCTGCCCAGCAAAATGGGAAGGTTTCCGCTTTCGTTTTTGAAATTACTTAAGGTCCACAAACTGGAATCGATGCTGGCCACAAAATCGTCGTAGGCCAAAGCACCTTCAAACCCTGTTTCCAGCAAACCGTTCACCAAATTTTGCAGGTGTTGGTTCTCCAGTTCGGGCGGTGCCCCGAGAATGGAATTCGAACCCGGAACGGCATCCCAGCGAATGGTGTATTGGCGTTCGCCTGAAGGTACTTCCCGATCTACCTTGATGATCTCTCCCTGGTTCACTCCGGCTGCATCGAATATAATGAGGGAGTTGTCCAGGTGGTTGGGCATGATCCATCCGCAGATAGGGCTGGTAAGGTCGGATGAGTTCGTGAACACGGTATCATCCGTACTTTTTAACAAGCGCCCGTCAATGCCAGCCATTTGGCTAAGGCGAGGCGGCAACTGACCAAAATTTTCGGTATCTCCGGTATAATTCGGGCTGGAGGTGGTTAGGCTTTCCGACCAGTAAATTCCCGGGATCGGGTCTTTGGCCGGAAGCAGGGAATCTTTTCCGCTGAGTACCTGGCCAAAGGAATCGACCACCCACAGATCGATGAGTGAAATGTGGCCGGAACGTATCGGGAAAAAATCGGGCGATTTTGTTG
The DNA here is from genome assembly GCA_938010565.1 of uncultured Flavobacteriales bacterium. Taxonomy (GTDB): domain Bacteria; phylum Bacteroidota; class Bacteroidia; order Flavobacteriales_D; family CALLUQ01; genus CALLUQ01. The sequence goes on along the minus strand of CALLUQ010000062.1, from coordinate 24,592 downwards.
TGGTTCCTACATCCGGAATATAGTTGGTGTTGGCATCTCCGATCAGATCGCCGGGCTTTCCATCCGGAAATTGTGCCATGTTGGAGATCTGGGTGATGAGCTGGTTGGTAAAACCACTTACGGATTGGGTAAGCAGATCGAGCTTTCCGATGTCTTCGGCCACCTGGCTGAGGTCGGTAATCACAAAGTCGGGCAGGCCATCAAAAGCCGGATCATCCTGAAAAGTAGATAGCTTTTCCTGAATGTTGCGGGCCGTTTTGGCATTGAGTACGGTACGGCCCTGAATTTCGATGCCGGTCTGAGGGATCGAACTTCCGCGCCAGTTGTAATCGATTTCCTGAAGTTCCCAGTTTTTAAGGGCATCCTGGTCGGTTGTTGAATCGGGATACCACATCACCCGCCAATCCATAAACACGGGTGTCCAAGGTTGTTCCGTACGGAATCCCACCCCTAACACGCTGGGTAAAATTCCTTTAATTCCGGCTACTTCTGCCACCGATTGCGGATGATATCCCAACGTTTCCGAATTGTTCCAGATCGCCGTTTGCTGGGCCTGGATCTGTGCCGTTAGCTTGGTTTTATCATCATCGGAAGGGGTTACACCGCGCATCTCAAAATAAATATCGGCCAGAAGTCCGGCATTGCTGGTATCCAGAATGGTGGCTTCTACCCAAAGGTCCATTACCTCTTTTGGAATGGCATTCCAGGCGGGCATGGTAATTTTGCCGAGAATTTGTTCCGCCTGTATGGTTTTCGGCGTGTTTGCTCCTCCCACATTAAACGATACTTCAATGCCCGTAACCGTTTGGCCGGTAAACCGCACAAAGAGGAGTTCGTCCTCTCCCAGGTCGCTGGGCGGAAACAGTTTGGTATCGGTTTTGCCCCCTCCTATCATAATCACCGGATCGTTGGGTGCGGCAGCAGGCTGCATGTCAATGGCCTTCAGAATAAAATCCGGTTTCAGCGCACCTTCGAAAGTGGCAGCATCGCCGGCCACCTTGTTTTTCTTTGTTTCGTAATCCGTAAGGGTTTGTTGCAGCGCGGCCTCCATCACTGTAATGCTTTGCTCCACAGCCGTTCTGATCTCGGTAGGTGTACGGCGTGTCATATAGCTGCTTTTCACCGTAAGGGAAAACAGTTCGGTACGTTGGGTTTGCTGCAGGTCGTACAAGGCGTTCACTTCATCCTGAAGTGCATTCAGGTCGGTAAGGGTTTGTGTTTGTGTGGTATTCAGCGGTACGGATTGCTGACCTCCCTTTCCGGTTTGTTCCTCTTCCGTGTTTTCCGGAAGCACCACAATCCAGCGCTGGCCACCGTATCCCGTACTGAAACGGGTGCCTTGCAGGGCCATTTCCACCTTTACGGGATCGGTTGCAAGGTCGTATAACAGATCGGTTTGAAGGGCATGCAATGCCCGTTCGATGACCGGAATATCTTCTTTGCTTTGTTTGTATTGTTCCACCACTCTGTTGGCCATATAGGTAGAAATGGCTTCGGAAGCCGAGTTGCCAATGGCAATGTGAGGGTAGCTTTCTCCTCCTTCGGGCACTCCCGTTCCATAACTTTTGGTATTGCCTTGCCAAACTACCGTTGCCAGCATGGAGTGGCAAAGCAACTGGCGGGGAAGTGCCGATTCGCTGGCCGTACTTCCGTTGGCTTGCTGCCAGGTATGCCATGCTTCGATGGCAACTTTTGACTGGGCCGGCAAATGGATGGAAGAAGGATCCCAGGTGCCTGTAAGGCCGTGATCGGCTTGCCAGGTTTGCCAATCCTGTATGGCGGTGGTAAGATCGGTAGCATCGCCTACGGTCCACTTAAAGGTACTTTCCAACATGCTCATCCAATTGGCATTGGTATCGGTCGGGAGGTTGTAAAGTGCATCGGTGGCAGGATCGGCATACCAACCTGCAATGGAATAGGTATACGTGGCTGTTTCGGTTCCCAGCGGATCGTGCAGGGCAAATACATTCTTGATGTTATCGTAGCCTACCGACCAGGAAATATCGCCCGGGCCTACGGCCTGCAGGAACGAAGTATCCGGTCCGGCCGGACCGGTCCACGAAGCGAGTTCGATGGTTTTGCCAATGCCGCGCACCGGATAATTGGCATCTTCCGGATACGGATACTGGTTGTAATCGTTCGGATTGCCCTGAATGTCGTACAGCGCATCGCTCCGGAGTATTTTTGCCGTAACCGTAGGAGCAGTACCGGGTGTACCGTATGCAAAACGGGTAACGAGCCAACGGTTGGGTACATAGGGAAAATTTACCGCTCCGTTATCTTTGGGGTCCTGGCTGCTGGCTCCCGAACGGAGTGTAAAAGGGAGGGTCCACATAACGTGTGCGCCCACAGCGGGGGAAGTGCCTTTGCCAAAAGGAACAGGGTTGGCCGAATCCGTTTGGTTCCAAAGGTTAAAATAACTGTTTTGTGTAGTTGCCCAATCCGTGTCCGCATTAAAATCGGGCTGACCGATGAGCAGAACATCCGTCGGCATCGGCACCATTACTCTCGGGCCGGGCCATACAGGCATTTTTTTTGTGTCTGACATGTTGCTGGATGTTAAAGATTAGTTTCCTTCGGGCGTAAATGAACAATCCGGAGAACCGGGTTTATAGGCTTGCAGTCCGGCACTTTTTACCATTTGGATGGCAAAACCACCGGGCTGGATCTTTCCGCCCTGAAGCGCTCCGGAAGGCATCGTTTTTTCAATTTGTTGGATCAACCCTTTGTCTTCGTTCTCATCATAAATGTTCACTACCCCGGCCGGTTGGCCGTTTCCCGTACGCAAACTTCCGGTAATGGTGAGGTATCCTCCGTTGCCATCCGGAATTTGCTCCCCTGCCGGGTGCTCGGTTTCGGTAGGAAAGCCGAGCCCTCTGAGGTTGACCAAAAAGTCGGTTGCTCCGGTATCGATCCGCACTCCGAAATGCAAGCTTTCGCCCGGTTCTTTGAACTGAACGGTACTGATCTCTCCGTTAAAAAGACAAAGCAAAGTATTGCTTGAGAGACGATCCATGCGCAGGAGGGGTACGTTATTCCCGTCTTTATCCGTTGCATCTACTTCGAGGCCGGGCCAACCGCTCACCACCTGGGAGCGAAAGATCATTCCCGTAATGGGCCCGCCAACCGTGGTAGGTTGCTGAGGCGTTTGTCCGCGTAGTTCGGCACGGAGTTGTTGTTGTTTGGCATCTACCTGATCGTAGATCGCCTCAAAAAAAGTTTCGTTGAAAATGGCCTCTCTGGAAGAGAGTACTCCGGCACTCAAAGCACCATCCAGCATGCGATCCAGCCAGTTGCGATCGAGGTAGAAAAAACGCATGGATTCGGTTGGCAATAAGCGGGCATCGGGCACCAGGTATTCGATGGGCACACCATACAGCAAGGTGGCTTGTGCAAGCCAGACAGATAGATCGTCCGGTAGTACCGGTTTTGGTAAAACCCCTGTTTTACTCAGGCTGAGTACAGTGAGTATAGAGGCTTGTAATTGTTCGCGGTTTCCCCAGGATTCCATAATTAACTTCCTTTGATTTTTTGCATAAGGGCCACCAAGGGATCCTCATCGTTGTTGTGAATAGCTTCTTTCTCTTCGGTGGTGAGTACTCCGGGAAGTTCTTCACCGATCATCGTTTCGGCCCGGGTTGCCAGTTTGGGCCATGCTACTCCCGCAACTTTACCGGAAAGCATGTTCCGTGTTCTGGCTACAAATCCTTCTTCTTCGGGTTGTGGTGTTTCGCCGGCATCGTCGGCATCGGCGGAAGGACGCCGGGTAAGGGCTGCGGATCTCGCATTTACCCCTTCTGCTTTGGCGGCTTTCACCGCTTCTCTGAGGTATTCGTTCCGCCAGTTGAACAACCGGCCTGCAAAAGAACCATCCGATAAAGCCAGCAAGCGGCCAATTTGCCAGGCAGCACTGTAGGCATGGTTAAAAATACCGGTATCCGGATCGTAATGCATAGCATGGTCGCTGTACAGATAAGGGCCGTACTCATGATCGCGCTTGGTAGGCGAAGGCACAAGGGGGCCGCGGTACCAGGAGGTCGTTTCTTCCCCGATGCGCATCTCGTTCTGAAGGGCCACATAGCCAATCTCAAGGGCTTCTTTGGCTACCGCAGACTCGCCGATCGTATCGGCATCCATCGGCATCTGGAAAAGTTTTACCCCGCCTCTGCCTTCATCGCAAAGGTCTTCCATCAGGTTGAGGAAATCGCCTCTGGAGGTGTTGGCTGTAAATTGCCAGGTACCCAGCACGACCAAACGGATCTTTTTGTATTTCGGATCAATGGTGGCTCCGTTCAGGTGGTCCTGATGGCCTTCGTAAGATACGAGGTACATTGTGTTCTGATCGCCTGCCTCAGGCAAACGGTTGCCGATCACTACGGAAAAGCTGCCATCATCGTTCATGCCCAGCATGGGTTTGCCATCTGTGTTGACACTTCGGGCATGGGCCAGGTAGGGCAGCTCGGATAGTTTGGGTGCAATTTGCTGAAAAAAAGGCAGTTTTACATCCATAACCGCCACTTTCTGATCGGGCGAACCGCCTTGCAACGAACCCAAATTAGGCAACAGCACATCGCTGTCGGACGGGTCGGCAGTGATCAACTTCGAAGCGGTAACGCTAACCGGCGCAGGTACATTGGGATCTTCTCCGGTCATTTCCGAAGCATAAATGGTGAGCAGGCCCATCCAAGGGATCTGGTTAATCTCACCTCCTCCGCCGTTGTTTGCATCCAAACTTGATGTATCGGCCGGGTTGATCTCTCTTGACCAGGGCAGAGCAAAGTTGTTGAAAACAATATTGGGCAGCGCCTCATCAAAGTTTCCCTCCGTATTGGCAGGAGGATAGAGCGAATGGATCTGTGCCGGATCCAAGACAAACCGTGGGCCATCTACCAGCAGTGGCTGTGAAGCCTGATAGCTTGGTGCCTCGGCTTCGCCCGGCAGATCGTTAATATCCTGTTCGGCATAGAGGGTATAATCGCCGGCCGGTAACGGCGGCTGAATGTAGTCAAGGAATTGGATCTTTCCCGGACTGACCGTATTCGGATTCGTTTCAATACTCATTGCTTCCGCTTTTTGAAGTTAAGGTCAATTGCATACGTTTCGCATCTGTGGCGTTAAAATCCAGTGCACCGGGTGTCAGCGCAATGTTGTTCCAGGCATCGGGATCGGACCCTGGCAATTCCGGCAACCCATACAAACCGATAATGTTGGCGTCGCTGCGTTCCGATCTGGCAATTATACCGTAGTAGGTGGTATCTTCCATTTGTTTCGTTTGGTAAATGAGAATGGTTTTGCCATTAAAAACATGGGTACTCACCCAATCCGCATTGCCCGTTTGATTCGGGATTTTGTTGCTATCGATGGATATACCGATGGTTTCCTCATCCGCATTGTCCACATCCGCTAACACGGCAATGTACCGGCTTTGTACCGGGAAAGCCGATTGCAGCCAGCCTTGTTTTTTTATCCCTCCCTTACTGGTTACCGTGTTGCGTTCCAACAGGTTGTCGGCTTCAATTAAACCATTATGCGAACGGTTTATTTTCACTTTTACCCGTTGGCTGTTCTGTACGCGCAACATACAACCATCGCTCAACGACCAAACCGTATTCACTTTCGTAAGCAGGCTATCGGCTTGCCATCCAACGGCTCCGGCCAGTTCCGATTCGGCGCCTTGCACGGCCACTTGCGCCGTTCCTTCCGGTAAGGTGTAAGTGGCTCGGTTAGCCACATATTCCAGTGCAAGGAGGTTGGAGTACACATCAAAACTATAAACGACCAAGGGCAGATCGCCACTCATGGTGAGCGTTGTGGTTAAACGGTCGTCCAGTTTCCACAGGGCTACGCCTCCATCATGAATGGTGCGGGTTTTATTGCCGGAAGCGGAGATTGCACGGGCAGCAGGCGACTTTTTCACAATGCCTTTTGTGGTGAGCCACTTGCTGCGAACACGGTTCTTAAATCCGGGCATTCTGCCATAGGTATTGGTGGCTGCTGCAATCTCGGCAGCTACGGCTTGTGCCGCCGAACGGGCGGCAGCTCTGGCCCTGTCTCCGATGGATAGTTGCGTGGGTTCGGCAGCTACCGGACGTGCTTTGTACCGGCGAAGCATGCCTTCCAACTGCGGTTGTTTATAAGCCGGAGGTTCAACCGCCTCGGCAGTCATGGCCATGGCCCGCGAAGAAGCGATAGGGGTACCGGGCTCCGCTACACCGCCATTCTGGTAAATGCCGATATGGGCCATTACGGGAAACGACTGAAGGATCAGTGCCACAGAGGCAGCCATTACATCCAAACTCGGGTTTTGAGGGGCTAGGATGGCGCTTTTTTCAAGTGCGGCATAAATGGCATTACGAGCCGTTACGATCTCTGCTTTCACCAATGAATTTTTAATTACCTGGAAAGCCGTATTCTGTATGCTGGCATCAAACCTTGCAGCGGCAGGATAATCCGGTACATCTGTGAGCGGGTTTTTCTTAGGATTTCCGAGCTGGTACTCCAGGTTGCTGATGTCGAATGGCACTACATCGCCATGGATCACATATTTTGATGCATCGAGTGAAATGCCAAAGAGAGCCCCCGGAATGATCATGGTGCTGGCATCGGGTGCCTGGTTCGGATCCAGTTTTTCCTGCGACCAGAGTGCTGAAGGGGCGCCATTCTGACCAATTGAAATGGTGATGTTCCGCGACTTGAGGTTTACCGGATTGTTGCCTGCATCCAATACTTCAACCTTCATCGGCGAATCGAGATCGCCGGTAAAGCCCATCGGACGAACGCCTACCGTTTTGCCGGTTTGTTGAAATGAAGAATTGGTTACGGTAAGCGTAGATACCGGAATGGCAGATGCAACAGAAACCACAAAAGGCAAGGGTTGTACTTTCCACAAAGCATCGTCGGCATTCTGAAGGCCCGATTCCGGGTTCCATTTCACCACCTGCTGCTTTTCGTTGGTCGTTTCAGCCGCCATTGCACGCGCACCGGAGCTGCTTTTTGGCGGATATTCCTGTGGCAGGAAGGCCTCTTCAAATCCGGCCCAGTCCAAGTTATCATCGGTGGTTGCGTTTTCGTCTTTCCCGATCGGGATCGTAAACGAAATAACATACCAGTTTACCACCACTTTACCGTGTGTTGGAGGTCCTTCGAGTTCCAGTTTGGCACCCAGTTCTGCCGACAGGGTTACCGAAACGCCGGCAATGGTGGTTCCGAAAGAGGCACCGATGGTAATGCCAATGCCCACATTGAAATAAAAGGGTTTCCACTCGATCAGGAAGTTGGCATAAGCATTTAGCCAGGCATTGAGCGGGCCTGCTTCGAACAGCACGTTGAGGTAACCACCCGCCATTACTGCAGTTGGGCAGAGGGCAAAGTAGGCTCCTCCGTTAATGGAAACCTTCCCTACGGGAACCTCCATTTTCCATTGTAAGCCAAGGCGTGGTACTTCCGGATACCAGGCCGGTTTGTTAAAGGCCGGATGGTAACCGCCCAGCGAGATCACAAAATCGCCGGCAGGAATGGTGTAACTGCTGGTTACGATGTCTTTGTACCAGAGGAAGAAGGCAAACCCTCCCGTTACTTTACACTCTTTGGCGAGTACAAAGGAGTTGGGGGTAAGTTGTGCTTCGGCAGAGATAATGCCTTCGGTGGGTTTGAAAGAAACTTTCAGCGCTAACTCAAAATAAGCCAGGGCCATATCTTTTCCTACTTCGGGTGGCAGCGAAGCATAGCTCAGTCCGAGCAGGTTTACTTCCCACTCTTTCCCAAAGCTGAGGAAAAGCAGTGCCGTGGAGTTGATCAGTTTGAAGGAGGTAAACTTCAAACCCGCCGCAAGCCAGTACTGCCCTACTTCGGGGGCCACTACTTCGTTCAACTTTTTCAAAGCATCCACAGGATCTTCGCCTTCCGTAAAACTGCCTTCCACAACCCCTTTCACGAGTGGGAAACTCTGTACCTGATCGATGGTAGGTATTTTAAGGGAACGGTTAAAGCTGAAGCCTGCTGCCACTCCGGTGATGAAAAAGGCGGGCACGCCTCCAAGCGGTGCATTGAGGGCTCCGAATACAAAGAGCGAAGGCACCTTTTTGGCACCAGGTTGATCGGAAACCGGAACTTCTGCGTAAGAACCCACCCCCATAATGGAGAAGGCGGCGGCTTTTACCGTTGCCGTGCCGGTATAGCTAAGGTACGGATCGGTGGTTTTTAACAGGCCTGCCGAGATCAGCACACTGCCGCCACTGAAAGTAATGTCGATGCCATCGAGATCGAGGGTGTATTTGTCGAAATCGGTAGGTGTAGTAACGGGTACGCCTACTTTGAGGCCGACCAGCGTGGTTTTCAGGCCTGCCAGGTCCACACTTCCGGAGAAGATGAAGGAAAGGATCTTGGCGGTGTTCTCCCATCCAAGGCCAAGGCTGGCTACAAAGAGAGGACCAAACGAACGCTGCACCGGTATGATGATCTCTTTCCCGTTGCCGGTATTGCTTTTCAAATCCACGTAGAGCTTATCCACATATCCCACATCTACTGAAAAGGTGGGGTTAGTGGGTGGATTGTCGCTGGAGTTCTCATCGCCGGAGCCCAACAGGTTACTGGCAATGGGGTTATCGGATCCGGGTGCCATTTGGTCGGGTGCAAGAGAAAGCCCGATATCGTTGAGCGAAACGCCTGCTCCGAAGGTTACGGCAGGCGACCCCCCGTTAATGTTCAGCGAGAACAATACACGCGGGCTGATCTTGTTGATCTGGAACCGTTTCTGATTGACCAAGGGAGCGCCGTTGGTGCCTACAAAATCGAAACCAACATTGTCCAGCACTACTTCGAAATGGGTAAAATCGGCTGCTACATCCGCACCGTTTACGGTAATGGGCAGGTAAAAGCCTACTCCCGGATCGCCGGCGGTTCCGCCGCTGTTGGTAATCCAGTCGTTCCCTCCCGAGGAGGTGTCGCCCAACTGAAGTACAAGGTTGGGCAGGGAACTCAGAGTAAGGTTGGGGGCTGTTAAACGCAGGCCGTAGTATCCGGCCTGGCCTTTTTTCGGGCCAATTACAATGCTGGCCTGGCCTTTGTCTCCAAAGGTGATCAGGGTCAGTTCCTGTTCCATCAAAGCCTTCAACAGGTTCCCGAGGAATGCCGTCGGGGTCATTGTCAGGAGGTTGTCAATGGAATTGAGGTAGTAGCGTTTGGTTTCGCTGTCTTCCAGGATGAGGGAAGTCGCTTTGAGAATGAATGCCGGTGTGGGCGATTTGTCGTTGTCGGTCAATATTGGGGCATCCAACCATCCTTTTACGGAAGATTGGTTGAGTACCAATGCAGATACATAGCGGGGCAACACATATTTCATGACATCCAGCAGCCATGCGGTTACACGGTCGCCGAGGTCGTCCGATTGGCCGTTTTGTTTGGGGAAGAAATCCGGCAGGAGTTCGCGCGAAAGGTTGGAATGTGTGCCCGGTTTTGCGCCATCGGCCAACGGATCAAAACTCAGCGCAAAGCCGTTTTGTGCCGTATACTCAAGGCTGATACCGGGTCCGTTCGTTCCGTCAACGGGAACAATAAGGTGGGTTCCGAAGCTAAAGGTGGCATCTCCCGTACCGAGGTCTACGCCTACCCCTGTTTCGCCAATATCAATGGTAAGCAAGCTGGTGCTCGGCAATTCGAGGTCGGTCCAGAGCCCTACGAGGTTTGCACTGTTCAAACCTGCTTTGATCTTTACCGGTATTTTGTCGCTCGGAGCAAAAACCAGGCGGCCGCCTTCTGTGCTGAGTTGGCCGGGCAATACCCCGTCCAGCAGGGTTTTCATGGCATTGGCAGTGCCGGCTGCCGCAGCCTGATCGGCAAACCGTGCTTTTACCCAGGTAAAGGCGGCTGTTTCCAGTTCGGAGAGGATCTCATCTTTTGTTTTGGAAGTGATATTGCTGAGTACGCCTTCGAGTGCTGTAACCAGGTCGCCGATCTTTACACCGGTTCCGAAGGTTTGCATGCGGGTTACAAAGTCGCTTGCGCCTGCATCGGAAAGTTTTTGTAACAACAGGGGGGTTACCTGGTTGATGACGGTAACGGCTGCCATTGCTGCGGCCTGGCCTGCCAGGTTGCCCCATCCCTGGAAAGGAAGGAGTTGCAAGGCCAATCCGGAAGGTGTAGAGGCGGTTCCTTGCGATATGAGCAAGCTGAACTCCTTGTCGTAGCCTACTTTGGTGAAGAAAGCCACAGGAATAGACGATCCTGTCGACAAGGTTAGGCCACCGCTGAAAGCAGGCTGGTAATTGGCATCCAGCGAAACGGAAAAGCTGAGTTCATCCAGTTTACCGATGCCGTTGGCAATATCGATGTTGCTGTTGCCAAATGTAAAGGTGGCTACGCCATTTTCGCCCGCCATGCCTACGGTAAATCCATAAGGCAACCCGGAAATGTCCATTCCCTTGGCATTGGGTTTCAGAGCAATGCCATTGGAAGCGGTTACATCCGGCAAATTGCTCAACAAACTTACTAAGGCACCGACATTAAATTTCCCGTTTTGTCCGAGTACTTCATCGGAGAGCAGCCAGCCCATGGGGTCGCGTAAAATTCCCATGAGGGAAGGCATTCTCCAGGTACCGTTTTCGTCTTTGCCGAGGCCAAGGCCCGTAAAGATTTTTTGCACCAGCGGGTATTTTGCCAGCAGTTCTTCTTCCATAACGGCATTCAGCACAATGTTGAGCGAATACGCAGGAGCAAGATCGGCGAGGCTGTTCATAAAATCGTTGCCGTTGAAGGGATACAACTGCAAGGGTGCTGCATTGGGTTTCGCGCCATCCCCCCAAACCAGCTGAACGGTTGGAGTAGCTACAAGACTTCCGGTATTCAGGCTTAGATCAAGCGAATTATCGAGTGAAAGTCCTACTTTAGGTACATAACCGTTAACGCTGGTTTTTAGTTGTTTATTAGGGAGATCAAGTTGCAAGGCTCCGCTGATGTTCAGGAACGATCCTACTTCGAACGCATCAGCCGGAAGTACGGAAAGGGAAATGACACCTGCCGAAGTGGATCCGAAGGTGAAATTCCCGTATTTTTTCTGGTCGATATTTTTGGTGAGCTCTGCCGTAAGTGTTGCGAGGGCTTCTTTTCCATCTTCTGAGAACAGGTGGGTAAAGCGGGCCTTCATGTCTTCTACGGGGCTGCTCATCAGTTGGAGCAGCGCAGTGGGCTCCAACGGATAGCCTTGTGAAGCGGGCCCCACAATTTGCAATGCTTCCAGAACATCCAGTAAAGGTTTCGGGAAGGTGGGGAAGGTAACGTGGAAGGTGCTTTGCAGGAAGTTGAAAAGTTGGGTGCGTTGCGCCGGAACGGCCAGCATGTCGAGCAATTGCTGTTTCATGTAGGTATCCGGGTTGGCCAGAAGCGCATTCCATCCCGCTGCATTGATCCCGTATGGGTCGTCGTTGTTTTTGCGTACCAGTACGAGGCCGAGTATGGAGAGCAATTCGTAAGCCGTTTGGAAGCTCGTGGAGCCTTTTACCTGATCGAAGGCATACTGCAAGCCAGCATTCAGAATGGAAAGGAAGGAGCTTTGCAGTTTGGCCTGGAAATCGGGATCCTGAAAATCACTCAAAGTGATCAGGTCTTGTTGGGCCTGCCCGCTCAGGGTAACATTGATCATGTTTACAACGGGCGTAAAGCCAATGCTGCCATTGTTCACCGTAAGGGTAAACCCAACCTGGATCTTTTCTACGCTTCCGAGGTCTTCCGGCAGCTTTACCAACAAACCATCCGGACCGTTAGGACGCGAAAGGGTGCCGATAAAATTGAACGAAGGAGCGTTCGAATCCGCAGCCCAGTCGCCTTTATCCAAGTCGTACTCCACCATGTTCAGGCGGGAGTCGAGCAGAAAATGGAACAGGACCGCTGCCCCGCTCGATCCGCCCGGATAATTAAAGCCATCGCTGCGGCTGATGCCCGTGCCAATTACTTTGCTGGAATCGGTGTACCAAACCGGCAGTTCAAAACCACCGGGCATCGGTGCCCTCCAGGGGTCGGTATAGGTGCCGGAGCCATCGATGGCGGGTGCTGCGGTAAGGTCGGAATCAACAGACCAGGAGAGCAAAGCAAGGGCACTTTTGGCTTTTTCCGGGGTGTCAAAATTGCCTGCAATGTGGTTCCGCAAATCGGTCCAGGGGTCGGTAAAGCTGGTGATCTTATATTGTTCGAATCCGGACCAGGTAAGGCCCGAGGGGTAAATGGGTGCATTGGTAATGTCGGACACCAACCCCATAAAGCCGGTGGTAAACAGCCCCGCACGTGTTTCGGAACGAATGAGGGCCACACCGAGGCCGGTAACGAGGAAAGGACCAAATACTTTGGCGCCTTCGTTGGTGGTTACCAGTTTTTTAAGGTCTTCTATCTCGCTGAAGTTGAGGTCTTCGCCGATGGCATATTCGGTTCCGTTTACCGTAAGTTTGGGCTGGTTCACAAACATCGACCATGCCCAGCCGTTGCTTCTGTTCCACGAGGCCGACAATTGCGATTTATCTACACTTGCGGTTACTCCTCCCAATGCAGGAGTGGTGTATCCGTTGGGCAAAGTGAGTTGTGCCGCTACGGATGGGAACCAGGTTGCCTGTGTGCTTTCGTTGCTTGTTTTCGGGAACGTCAGGCTTACAGCTTCTACGTTCAGCGAGGGTACAATATCGGTTCCGCCAACGGTGATGGTGGGAGCCAGCGAAACTCCGAATACCAAACGGATGTTTCCGGAAGCAGTGGTTTCATGCCATGCCGTTAGGAAGGCAGGCAAACTGGTTTCTTTTAGCGAGATGCTTGCTTTCCAAGGGTCGCTTTGACTTCCGCTGCCGGTTACATCGATGGTAACGGTAGAGCTGCTGAAGTTTTGCAGCAACAAAGCGAACTCCTGTACCAGGTAGGTAAATGCTTTTTTGCCCCCTACATCCTGTGTGTAGTTGAGCGTGTTGAGGTAATACTCCATCCACGCATGGAGCGGATCGGAAATGGAGTTCACCATTCCGGTGGCGGAGAACGGAGCCGTGAGGCTCGATGGCCAGTTGGATCCGGCCGAGCCGGGCGCGATCAATCCGATGAGTGCGGCCAGGTTGCTGGTAAAGGAGCCCGGGTTGTCTTTTATTCCCAAAAGTGTTTGCAGGCCTTCGCTCAATGCCGTGGCTCCGGCGTTGGCCAGCTCGGTGGGCGAAAGCAGGTTAAGGGATTGGAAGGAAGAACCGCCTGTGACTACATCGTTGAGGAAGAAATAAGGCATTACTTCGCCTTTGATGTTGAGGTTCATACCGCCCTGTAGGTTGCCCACGCTGTAATCATCCCAGGCCATCAGTGGTGTTCCGGCGGTTTTGTTCTGCAAAACAAAACGGAAGGTAAAATCGATGGTGGGCGATACGGCCGGGCCGGTACCGCTTAAACGGAACTGTGCTAGTTCGAGCAATGCCTGAATGTTGAAAACGGCATCGGACGTGCCCAACGCAAGGGCATCGCCATTGTAAGAAATGCCGGGGTAAAAGAAACGGGTACCGTTCTCTACGGTGCTGGTGCCTGTGCTAAAGCCGAGTGTTCCGAAAGAGCCAAGCGTAATAAGGGGCACCTGGAAAGGTTCCTGGCGGGTACCTGTTCCGGTTACGGCAACGGCATCGCTGCTGATGAAACTGCCCAGGCAGGTTAACCATGCTTTCAACAAAGCCGGATCGGTACTCAGGGTGTTGAACCAGTTGAGGAAAGGTTCTTTTACGCCCTGCGGATATTTGACCGGATCAGCCGCAATTTGGAAAAGTTCGTACCATTTCAGGATGGGCATTTTCACATCCGATCCGGGTACTGTGGAAGAAAGGCCCAGCATGGGGGCCAGGTAAGTAATTTTTGTTTTTTGATCGGGGAAAGCCTGGCTTAGTGCTCCGATAAAAAGGTTGGAAGCGGTTTCCAGAATTTGCTCGCCGGTAATGGCAGCCAGATCGGCCAGTGAACGGTTGGAAGGTTTGGAATCTCCGGGAAGCAACAGTTGCAGTACTTCCATGCCAATGGAAAAAGGGTCGGATGAGGCAAGATCGATGTTGGCGGTTACTTTCACTCCATCGAACGACACACCGTTGATGTCGACCAAGGGTTCGGAGCCGGCACCTTCTGCGGCAATGCCCGTTACGATCGGATAGCCTTCCGTACCAAAAGTCATGTTTAAAGCACCGTTCCCCATACGGATAAAGGGGATCAGACCCCAGGCACTTACCTTCAGAATGGCAGTACCGGTGGGCGGCACATCCCACTGGTGCATGGTACCCACTCCAAGCACCGTTTCCGGCTTGGCCGCACCTACATCTTTCCGATAGGCCACAAGGTAGAGCCCAGTGGGTTCTTCCCCGTTCATAATCGGATACCAGGTGCCTAGCAAAGCCGGATCTTGTACCGGAATGCCAATGGCATTCCCTCCTACTTCTCCCAACACCTGTGCAAAAAGCGCTTCAAATTGTTCGGGATTGTTAACGATCCCCGATTTTGTTTTGGTGATCGGATCGGTGAACCAGTCGTTGACCAGCTCGTATGTATCATCGCCACTGCTGCTCAGCAATCCGATGAGTTCTCCCAGGCTTCCCAGTACAGGGTCGAGGCCCGAAAAGGAAATACCATTTCCTCCGGCACCTTGTGCTTCTTCGTTGAAAGCAAGCGGAGTGACTTCTTCATTATTTTCCACGGCTGTTTGCGCTTTATGTTAAGTTCGTTCGTTTCCGGAACCCAGGCCCGGGTGGGCTACCGGGAAGGCATGTACTCCCGGTAGCTTTTATCAATTCGGATCCAACATGTTAAGGTATCCGCTCAGGGCATGAAAAGTGGATTCTTCTTCTGCATCTTGGCCCACAAGGACCAAGGAGTTGTTCAAGGGCGAAAAACCCAGTGTTAAAATGGAGTAAGGGATCTTGTCGTTCAGCCGACGGATCTGGTACGATTTGGAGCCCATAGCCGAATTAAAATCGCTGCTGAAATCAAAATCGCCCACCAACAAAGCTCCAAAAGTGTAGAGGCTTTCCACCGTTATGCCTGCAATGGGTTTCATGGTCAGGTCGGCTGCAAAAATAGAAGCCAGTGTGCCCCCTAAACTGTGCCCGGTAATGTACAGGCTTTTGCCGTTTGCTTTGGTTTTTACCAGATCCAGCAGTTTATTCTGAAAGGTAGTAGCCGATCCGCTATCTGTCGGACTGTTGTAAATGGTCCAGGCACCGCTGTGTACGTGTGCTCCGAGGTTTTCATCAAAGTTGGGTTGCGAAAAATTGGAATTGGCGGTGTAGGTAACAAATTCCTGCCAGGTAGTGGTGCCTCTGAAAACGACCACCACACTTTGCGTACTCTCAAACACATAAGCCCAGGGCGTTCCGTTGGAATTGACCTGTGCTGTAAAGGTATAGGGCGAAATGTTGATGGTTACGCTGCCGTGTCGTTGTACCAACTGATAAGAGGCTTGTGAAAGACGGGCCAGGGTGTAGGCAAGGCTTTGGGAATATCCCGCAGGAGGGTTGGAAATAGAGGGTGGAATAACCGGCTTCGGTTTTACCGTACCTCCCAATGCTTTCAGATAAAATAAATCGCTGCGTTCCAGCCAGGGCACATCCATTTTCGGCAATTTAACATTCGAAATGGAATCCGTTATTCCCAGCGATTGCCAGGTTCCGGCATTGCTTTCAAATGCCGTTGGCCACTGATCTACCGGCAGGGCATTGTTGCCTGCCCAAACCACAAAATGGTTTTGCACTTTGCTGTTAAAGTAGGAGGCAAACACCTGGTTGGCAATGTTTCCGGTAGAAAATACGTAGCTTCCTGATACCGAAGGAGGATCCTCATGGCTCGGGCCTTTGTGGCCATTGCGAAGGTCAAAAACAGCTTGTTGTGCCAGCGGCCCGGCCAATCCCATTCCGGTAACGTAAAGGGGCAGGCCGTTCAGGTTAGAGAAAGAGGTCCAGATGGCGTTGCGCAATTGCAAGTAGGCCGATTGGTACTGAAAATCCATCAAGGCTCCGACAGGCAGGTCTCCTCCGCCCAAAACCGGATTTACGGCGGCCATCATGGAGTTGTACTCAAATCCATCGAAGTGATTTAGTAGAAATTTTTCCCATTCCATGCCCAATGCCAGTACGGCTATCTGGCCATCGATGCCATCTACCGGTCCTTTCGAAAGAAAACCTTGTGTAGGGGGCGTTGGCGGCGGTTGGGTCATGGAGCTTTTAAACGTGGAAAGATTGGTCCAGCCGGCACGAGGCAGGTCCGGACCATTCTGAAGGGTAGATAAGTTGGCCTGTGCGGCAAGAAACGCCAGGACGGCTTCCAGGGCTTGATTATCAGAACTCATAGTATCAGCATTAATCAACTTTGTTCATAGAAACGGTACCTGCCACTCCGTTGGCACCGGGGTTTCCGCCTCCGGGTTGGATACCGGGCGATCCGGAGGGAGCATACGTTGGAGATGATCCGGAAGGCCAGGGTTCGTTCTGTCCTCCTTGTCCGCCGGTTCCGGCTTTTCCGGCCTCGCCGGGGAGGCCTCCTTTACCCGGGCTGCTTAGCGGTACAACCAGGTTGATGTTGCCCGTTTTTTTGTAGTTGATGGTAATGTTGCCTCCTTTGCCGCCGGGGCCTCCATCTTGTCCCGGACCGGAATTGGATCCGTTGCCTCCGTTGCCTCCCAAAGCCGGGCGGCATTTTCCTTTTTTGATGCACTTGGAGCTGTTGGTTCCGGCATCGCCTCCGTCGGCACCATTTCCTCCTGCTCCTCCCGTGCCGCCCTGGCCGCCTGCGCCGCCCTGGCTTACAATGTGGATCGTAGCTCCGTTCGGAGATAGAAATTCATCTATGTTGAGTATAAGGTTGGGCCCGTGCTCACCCGGCTCTCCTACGGTTCCTTTCTGCCCTCCCTGGGTGGCAGAGGCACCGTCCGTGCCATCGGTAGCACAATCACAAGTGCCCCAAAAACTGCGGCTGCCATTTGCTCCGGGTTGGCCTTTGCCGTTTTCGGGTGTATTTACACCGCTGACCCCCGGAATTCCGGAGGCTCCCTTCGCACCGTCTTCTCCAACGGCGTTTATGGAATATACTGTATTTGCCATAATGGTTGGGTCGTTTAAACTTTGGTTATACGGATGGTAGGCTTAGAGCCTGTTTTTGTACCAGGCTGACCGGCATCTCCACCGCCTTTGTTTAAAGTACCTGCACCCGGGTCGCCTCCTTTTCCTGCCAGGCCTGCTGCTCCGGATACCGTAATTTGATTGAACTGGCCACCGGTAATCGAAGAATAATAAACCGTAATGGTCGACCCGTCTCCGCCATCGCCACCGTTTCCGCCCAGGCCACCTTTTCCACCTCTGCCCTGGTCTCCTGTGGCACCTATACTACCATTTTGTCCATTGGCTCCTTTACATCCGTTAGCACCTTTACCGCCCGGGCCACCTGGGCCACCTGGGCCACCCTGACCGCCTTTGCCGCCTTGCTGGCCATCGCTTCCGCCCACTTGTATTTCTACATCGCCTACTACATCGCCCAGGTTCAAAACGCCATTTGGAGCAGGAAGCCCCTTTGCGCCATTGCTTCCGGTGTTGCCGATTCCGCCATCACCACCAGTGCCTCCTTTTCCCGGGCCTTTATAATTATCATCATTGTTATCACATACCCAAGTACAATTGCCGCCATTATAATGGCTTTTAGCATCAGCTCCCACTCCGCCTTGCGATCCCGTTGCACCTATGGTGCCCGGTGTTGCCGGCCCGGCGAAAGGCGCAGCTGTAAAATTAAACGTTGTTTTTTTCGTATCTGCCATGGTTAAAATGCTTTAGGAGGTTATTTCTGAATGAATTTTTGCGCCGTAATGTTGGCATCTACTTCTACTTTGATCTCAGCATTGGCGCCCACGGTAATGGTGCCATAGTTGAGCACAACAGGATCGCTTCCTGTAATTTTGTGTGTGGTGCCATCCGGCACATTCAAATCGCTTCCGGTAAAAGCTGCTGCTCTTCCGGGGAACATGGCTGCATTGATGGCTTCTTCGTAATCCTCCACTTTTTTCGGGTCTCCGTTCAGGTAGGCTACTGCCGCTTTGCGGATGTTTTCTTTTTCATTATCCGAAAGCGATTCCTTGAGGTTGGCTTTCGACTTTGAGCGTCTTACGGTCTGGCAGGTTTCTTCCTTGTTGGGCTCAGGATAGTCGTCAAACTCCGAATCGGCCGGCCGTCCTATCAATTCATTCAGATGGGCAATAGAAGCTACCTCAATGATATGCGGTTCAACATGCGATTCGTTGGGATCGGAAGAGAATACGACCGTACCATCCGATGACCGTCTGCGGGCACCGGTGTCGGTGCAGTGAAAATCATCGAGTCCAAGTCGTCTGTTGGTTGCGGCGAACGCTTTTTTTTGTTCTTCGTTTAAAGAATCCATTGGAATATAGTTTTTGTTATTGATGTAGGTTTAGTGATATTTGGATTGCGTTGTATCTTTTTTTGGAAGCCATATAGCTCCACCCTCCTTTTCCATTTTTTGAAAAGAAGCCTGTATAACAGCCTGATCCTTAAATTTTAAGGATGAAACAGACGATCAGGTCGTTTGCAAAGAGGCATTCAGATCATCGATCCGAATGTTGTAAGCCTGCGCATACTGAATGTGTGCCGGCAGATGGGCAAAGCCTGTATCCGGATCGAACGCCAGGTTGATGTTGCCACCTGCCCCTCCTGTGGTGTAAGACAGGTTAGAGATGGTTACTACTTCGGAAACCGTACTTCCGGTAAGGTGCAGATGCGGATGCTCCGTTTGTTGGGCCGGTGGGTGCCAGAAATAGTTTTGTTGCTGATGTGTCCAGGAACTGAGGGCAGAAACCGGAACTTTGGGAGGATTAACGTAAGGCATGGTCGGTTATAAAATTTGAATGGTTTAAAGCATGAATTATTTTATCGGTATATGTTTCAAGATCAAAGACTAAATACCACCTATATATAAGGTTATAATTGCACCGGTACTTTCAAAAAAGCACCCATTACGGGGCAGGTTGCCGAAAATGTGTTGTGGGTTAAAATGCGCCTCCGAACCTTTGTTACATTCTGCATTTAAGAAACAAATTTCATTGCATGGGGAAGTGTTGAATCTACGGCATCTTTCAACACTACCAAATTTGCATAAAAAATTCATAAAATCCCAGTCGGAAAAAACACCGGTTTTCTGAAACTTATTTTAAAAATTTGATTTTCAATGATTTGACAACTGTGAGTGTGAAAAAAAAGAACAAAGTACGGAATCAAAATAACCAATGTGTCAGTGACCCGGCCGGATCAACAGGCAGCAAACAAACAAAACACGGACCGCCTGCCTTCTCCCACCCCTATCATAAATGTACGATAAAGGCTTTCCCGTGTTGCTGCGGATATGCGGTGCTGCTGTAAAACGAAACCTTGCATTCGGTTGTGTGTATGGTTCAGATGTTTCCGCAGGTTATTTCTGCAAAAATGCTTGCGCCGTGATGTTGGCATCCACCTCTACTTTGATCTCGGCATTGGCGCCCACGGTAATGGTGCCATAGTTGAGGGCAACCGGATCTTTTCCGGTAATTTTGTGTGTGGTGTGGTTGGCCACATTCAGATCACTTCCGGTAAAGGCTGCTACTCTGGTCGGAAACAGGGTGGCATTGATGGCTTCTTCGTAGTCCTCTACTTTTTTCGGATCTCCTTTCAGGTAGGCCACTGCCGCTCTACGGATGTTTCCTTTTGTTTCGTCCGAAAGCAATTTCCGGAGGTGTGCTTTTGACCTTGCTCTCCTTACGGCCTGATGGGTTGCTTCCTGGTTGGGTTCGGGGTAATCATCGTATTCCGCATCGTCCTGGCAGCCTATCAGTTTATTCAGATGAGCAATGGAATTGACCTCAATGATGTGTGGCGGAACATGCGATTCGTTGGGGTCGGAAGAAAATACAACGGTGCCATCCGGTGATCGTCTCCGAACACCGGTATCGGTAAAGTGAAAATCATCGAGCCCAAGGCGTCGGTTGGCGGCAGCAAACGCTTTTTTTTGTGCTTCAGTTAAAGAATCCATTGGAATGTGGTTTTTGGTCGGTTTTTGTAATTCCGGTTTGAGTTGTATGGTTTTCTCAGACGATGCTGTTCTG
Source organism: uncultured Flavobacteriales bacterium (assembly GCA_938010565.1). Taxonomy (GTDB): domain Bacteria; phylum Bacteroidota; class Bacteroidia; order Flavobacteriales_D; family CALLUQ01; genus CALLUQ01. The sequence continues at coordinate 4,479 of CALLUQ010000062.1, read as the reverse complement.
CCTTTCTTTCCGAGTTCGCTGAAAAGAAGCCTGTGTAAAAAGCAAGACCTGAAATGGATGAAAAGGCCGTTCAGACGCTTTTCAAAACAGCAGCTACCGCACCATTACGGGATTTACCATGGCTGTGCTGGCAGGTAGCTGAAATAATTTTTGCGAATGCATCCGTGCACTGTGTGCAGCAACCGAAATTTTGAGAGCATGAGCATAAGGCATGGCTGGCGATCATTTTTGTGGATTAAATGTGGTGTTGTTCCATCCGCATGCACTTCAAAATTAAAGCCACTACCTGCTGTATACTTATGGTATGTTTACAAAAGAAGGCACGGATATTCCGGAGGACATGAAAACAGGACAGATGGTTGTACAGGTTAGGTATGGTGTTTATCACATCCAAACAAACAGCATTACCAAATTTGCGCAAAAAATCTCTAAATTCCCAACCTGCAGGCGCTTATTTTCCGGAATTACACCAAGCCGTTGATCCTTAATGTTTTTCCTTTCCACCCTCCCCTACTCCAAAAGCAGAAGCATCGCATACGTTTTATTTTACTCCCAGGAAATGCCAACCGGACAATGATCCGAGCCTGTTACCTCGGGCAGAATAAACGCATCGGTTACCCGATCCATGACCCTTTGGCTGACCAGAAAATAATCGATCCTCCAGCCCACGTTTTTCTTGCGTGCCCCCCCCCGGTAACTCCACCAGCTGTACGCTCCTTCTGCTTCCGGATGGCGGCGGCGGAAGGTATCGTGAAACCCGCTTTTGATGAACCGATCCATGCCATCGATCTCTACTTGCATGTACCCGGCACTTTTGTTGTAATTGGGTTGAGGGCGGGCCAGATCGACGGGCCGGTGGGCCACATTAAAATCGCCGCAAACCAAAACCGGTTTATGCCGGTCTGCTTTTTTGAGGAAAGAACAAAAAGCCTTGTCCCATTTCTGCCGGTAATCCAGTCGTTTTAGTTCGCTGCCGGAATTAGGTACATATACATTTATCAGATAAAACGTTTCGTATTCTGCCATGAGCACACGTCCTTCCGTATCGTGGGTGTTGATGCCTATGCCGTATTGCACCTCTATGGGTTTTTCCCTGCTCAGTATGGCGGTTCCCGAATACCCTTTTCGTTCCGCCGCGTTGGAGAAGATATGGTAACCGCTGATGGGTTGCAGTGCTTCTGCCACCTGGTCGTTCTGTGCTTTTGTTTCCTGGATGCAGAGCACATCTGCATTCATACCGTTGAGTTGTGCAGGAAAGTCTTTTTTCATCGCTGCCCGAAGGCCGTTTACATTCCAAGATATCAGGCGCATGGTTTCCGGTGTTTGTTTTCGGCCCACAAAATACGGGTTCCGGTTTAAACCGGCATTGCGGGTTTGCATAAACATCCTGTTTTGCCGGAGTACTTGCGCGAGGTGGGATCGGGGTTGCCCGTTCCTTTTGTTTTTCGGTGCCGGTTGTACAAACACACCGTTTCGTTTCAAGCGAATAAAACGTTACGTAGATCTCACTAACATTCGTGTCGTTTTGGGTATTTCCTGAAAAAGCGAAAAATATGGAACGTGCATGAGCTGGCGATACAGCTCCGGTAAGCTGGGTTCAACATCAGAACAAACCCACTAAAGTGAGGCTTTAGTGGGTTTGTTGCTTTATTGTTGTGCGTTCGCTTTTCTTTTCATTAGTTGGGAGAATTTAAACCGAGTTTATTTCCTTCAGTGTCTAAAATCAATGCAAAATATCCGCTCTCGTCTTCATGAGCCGTTTTCTGCATTAGGATTTTTCCGCCATTTGTTTCAACCTTGTCCAGTATGGTTTGAAGATTATCTCCGCCATTTAGATATATCGTTACTCCGTCAGAAGAAGGTTTATAATCTGCTCCTTTCATAATAACTCCAGATACCATTTGTTCTTCGTATGGAAAAATTCCCATTTCCATTCCTGGCATTTCCATTTTCTCAATATTAATGTCCAAGATTGCTTGATAAAAATTGATTGCTCTTGAAATGTCCGTTGCAGGAATTTCAAAAAGTGAAATGTGGCTTTTCATGCTTTCGTTTTTTGTTTTTCTTGATTGATTATTGGTTTGTTTTTCTTAATTGCTCTCTGTTTGTCCATCACAAGAAAAGAGACCCATTGAAAGAACTCCTATGGAAAAGAATATTAAAAGTGTCTTCATTTTATTAGTTTTTCAGTGACGCACAACGTTGATTGTATGATTTCGTAAGGGATCGCGGACTTCAAACTTATCAAGTTACCGCCCAAAATTGATGCGGTGGATAATGCTTGAAAAACCTCTAAATCCCTTATGAATTACACACCTTGTTGAACCCAACCTCCGGTAGCTAAAAATCGGATTTCAAAGCCCAGGAGGTTCGATTCATAACAAAAATTGATGTTATGAATAAAACTAACAAAAAAAGAGTAAATCGCTCCAATGCTGCCCAAAAAATTGTAGAACGAGCTAAAAGTGAGGTTCCCGGCTTTGTAGAGCGCTATGCTAAATTTGAACAACAAACCACCTTATTGTAAGCAGGATACACTGGAAGTAGTGCAAATTATTGAGCCAAAACGTGGACTGCCAACTGCTGGGGTTGCTCCAAACTATCGTTTTCATGCTGCATAATCCCAACATACTTGCCATTAGTAAGGTAATCATCTATGGCCTGAGTCCTGCTAAATCAGGTCAAATTAGAGTAAGGTTAATGGGCTCGGAAGGTGGGTAAGGTTTTGGAGTACCGGATGATGCGCTATACCGATTAAAAATGGGGTTCGTAAATCGTTTTGGGTATTTCCTGAAAATGCGAAAAATATTAAAAGTGCATGAGCTGGCGATATAGCTCCGGTAAGCTGGGTTCAACATCAGAACAAACCCACTAAAAGCCTTACTTTAGTGGGTTTGTTGCCTTATTGTTGCGGACGTATTTTTTATTTTTCTGTTCGTTAGCGTTGATAAAAAGATATACTCTTTGCCAAGTTTTGGCATTGGCGGTTGGCTTTTGTGTGACTTGGCAATAATGTGTATGGCATTGTGCGTTGGCATTCTTACAATCGTTCTAATATAAAGAGAATCCTAAGCGGCTAATTTGAATTCGCTTTATCTAAAGAAACAGCATTGATACAATACCTCAATCCTCCTGGTGCCGGTCCATCGGGGAACACATGCCCCAGGTGAGCATCACATACATTGCAAATAGCTTCTACTCGTACCATGCCAAAGCCAGTGTCTTTGTGATACGCTACATGACTTACATCTACAGGTTCGGTAAAGCTTGGCCAACCTGTTCCGCTTTCAAATTTTTCATTGGCATCAAACAAAGGTGTAGAACAGCATTTACAGTTGTATTTTCCAGATTCAAATAAACTGCATAGTTCTGAACTGTGTGCCCGTTCCGTTCCTTTTAGTCGGGTTACACGAAATTCTTCAGGGGTTAATTGTGTTTTCCATTCCTCCTCGGTTTTTTCAACTCTCCGGGGCGGTGTTGGGTTGCCATGGTTTGTGAATTTTATTACATCTTTCCAATTCAGCATATGTTTATTTTTTTTAATGTTCTTGATTGTAAGTTGCATAGCATACGCTACATGTTTGTGATGTACCTTTTTTCTGCAAAGCAATACCACTTAGGTTCTTATCTACATAGTCTTGTATCCATCCTTTTTTCTGATCTATGCTAGCAATATTGACCCCTTCATTTTTCATGGCTTCATAAAAGTTGCCGCCATATTCTTGTCTTCCCCAACAATTTGGGCAAAAGCCTTTAGGGGCCGCAGCAGTTTCATTGTTCGCTTTATTCATTAAAAATATTTTGATGTTATCTATTATGCTCATTGTACTTTTTTTGAATTAGATTTTTAAAAATTGATTTTGTAAATCTCACAAAATTGTGGTTGATCCTGTCATATCCAACCCATTGATAGTAGTTTCCATAGGGGCATTTTGGCGCTCCCTTTGTATTTCCGCTTACCAATTGGTATTGGTTGGGATTTTGGAAAAAAGTTTTACTATCAACGCGTATTAAATTCATTTTCTATATTATTTTATTTAAGTAGTCGCTTAGTGTTTTTTTGGTTTGTATACCCTGCATTCTGTTCACGACTTCTTTACTTTTGATGAAGAATAAAGCAGGAATGTTTCTCACTTGAAATTGTGCTGCCATTTCCTGGTTTTTATCCACATTAATCTTTACAATTTCTGCTTTGCCTTTATACTCATTGGATAAATCGTCTATAACTGGCATTAATGCTTGGCAAGGCCCACACCAATCTGCATAAAAATCCAACAGTATGGGCATATTGCTTTCAGCTAAAGCATTTATTTCTTGTGTGTTGTTAATTATCTTCATGTTTATCATATTTAATTTTACAGTACAAATATCAGAAAACAACAACCATTGGTGTTAGGCAGATTTTCATTGTTAATTGGCAATTTTTCCTTTGAATGATTCATCCTTTATACGGTCAGGGAACTTGCTTTTTAGACCGTT
>CALLUQ010000061.1 GCA_938010565.1 uncultured Flavobacteriales bacterium | reverse complement strand
CCGGCCTCGGGCGCTCTATGGCTGAAATGTTATTACACTCCGGAGCCAACGTTGTGATCACAAGTCGTAAAATGGCAGTGCTTGAAAAAACAGCAGCCGAACTCACGGAAGCTACCGGCGGACAAGTTTTACCGGTTGCCTGTGACGTTCGATCAGACCAGGACATTAACCACCTGGTTGAAAAATCAGTAGCCCATTTTGGCAAGGTAGAGGGTCTGTTGAACAATGCTGCCGGTAACTTTATAAGCCCCACGGAGCGGCTATCTACAAAAGCTTTTGATACCATCATCGACATTGTACTAAAAGGCACCATTGGTTGTACCCTGGCTTTCGGAAAACACTGGATTAAAACCGAACAGAAAAAAGCGACTGTTCTGAATATTGTGACCACCTATGCTTCAACCGGATCTGCTTATGTTGTACCCTCTGCTACGGCAAAAGCCGGCGTATTGGCCATGACTCGTTCGCTGGCAGTGGAATGGGCCCGATACGGAATACGATTCAATGCCATTGCTCCTGGCCCTTTCCCCACCAAGGGAGCTTGGGATCGGTTGATCCCCGGCGATTTAAAAGAAAAAATAGACTGGAAAAAACGCATTCCTCTTAAGCGGGTGGGCGAACACCATGAACTTGCCAACCTTGCAGCATATATGCTCTCGGATTATGCTGCTTACATGAACGGAGAGGTGGTTACCCTTGATGGCGGTGAGTGGATAAAAGGGGCCGGCCAGTTCAATATGCTGGAGGCCGTTCCGGAAAACACTTGGGATGCTGTCGAAAAGCTGATAAGAGGCACCAAAGGGAGTTGATTTTTCCTTAGCCTATGTTTGTGGCTGGTTTTGCTCTTTCATCCATACCCCCGGTGGCATCCTCAACGCCCCCAATCCGATGATGGGCTCAGGTGTTCTGCGGAATTGCATCGGTAAAGTAGTGGCAAAAGAGAAAAGATATTACCAGGAATTGGCACACCAGAGTGCCTGTTTTGCCAAAGGGAGCAAGGTTTCTTTATGCGAAAGCTTCAAGGAACTGCAAACGGCATACGTTGCAGGATTGGGCATCGATTGATCCTTTCGGATCAAATCGCTTTTTATATTTTCGAAGGTATAATAAAAATTACCCGGATAAGAGGTAACATAATGGGTTCGAATGCTCTGGTATTGCCATTCTTCTCTGGAGTTGCGGAGAACGGAAAGGTGGTAATTATACACTTTTACCTGAGTACCGGAGCGAAGAAATAAATAGCCTTCTTTCCGATACAGCGGAAGCAACCCAACGGGCATCAGATCCAGGTCTTTCAATAAGCTTTCCCGGCGTTCTTCTCCCTCCCGAAGCATCTTTTCCATCCGTGGGATCGCAAAATCGATGACCGATTGAATGGCTGAAAGATGCGGCGGATGCTCCCAGTCAGCATGCCGTACCCATTCCATTTTCTTCCAGTCAAAACCCGTAAGTTTTGCCGGAAACTCATCCAACATGTTTTGTTGACTATTCCGGAGAAGCAAAAGGTTTTCGTGGTGTTGTTTAAGGTGCTTATGGTACGGGTAGATACGGTTTTCTGCAAACTTCCGGGCCACACGCTGCAAGTATCCCAGAAGGATATACGTTTTCAGCTCAAAATCTATTCTGGGTTGGGTTAGCCAGTTCCGGTCAAGTAGCATACCTTTATCGTTACAACTCTTTATACATAACGGGATGTTTATAATTTTGTTACCAAACGCATTGTCGGTAGCGATTTAGAAACAATCTTTGTGAAATGCGAAACGGCATTAATACGCATCTTTTATGAAATACTATAAACGCCCTCTGCTTGCGCTTGCTGCATTGACCTTTTTAATGGTTTCGTGTGTGCCCGCACGCCAATTTGAAGAAATGAAAGCAAAGGCTGCCCAACACGAGCAGGAAAACAGAGACTTAAAAGCCCGATTCAAAACCATCGACACCGAACTCAACGAATGCCAGGCCGAGGTGGAACGCCTGGAAAAAAGAAAAAAAACCATCGAAAAAGACCTTGATGTTTGTGAGACTTCGTTGGGTGCAATGATCCTTAAATACGACAAGCTGAACGAGATCAATAACGAACTTTTAAGAAAACTGGAGATGCTTCAGGCGGGCAACGAGTCTGAAAATCAAAAGCTTTCTTCTGAGCTTCAAATGCTGCAACTGACCCTACAGCGCAAAGAGGATGAACTGCGTCGTCTTGAACGGGAACTCGAAGACAAAAAGAAAAACCTCGACCAGCTAAGCTCCGACCTTGTCGCCCGCGAAAAACGGGTAAAAGAACTTGAGGCCCTCATTGAGCAAAAAGATGCCAAGGTGAGATCGCTTCAGGAAAAAGTGAAAAACGCATTGACGGCATTTCAAGGGAAAGGCCTTGAAATTGAGATGAAAAATGGTAAGATCTATGTGAAGATGGAAGCCCGGTTGCTGTTTGCCTCAGGTTCCGCCAAAGTAGGATCGGAAGGCAAAAAGGCGCTGATCAAACTATCCAAAGTACTCGAATCACAAACCGATATTGAAATTGTGGTGGAAGGCCATACCGATACGGATAAGATCCGTTCTTCCAGCTATCCGCGTGACAATTGGGATTTGAGCGTGTTGCGTGCTACTTCGGTAGTGAACATCATGCTCGACAACAGCACCATATCGCCCCAAACCATCAGCGCAGCAGGTAAAAGTGAATTTGTGCCGGTTGATCCTGCTGATAAGTCAAAAAACCGGCGCATCGAAGTGGTACTTATTCCCAGCCTGGATGAACTATACCAGATGCTTGATAACAACCCGTAAATACAACCTGTCCGTTCCCAAAAGCAAGGGCTTGTGAACCGGTCTTCTTTTGGGGAAGTGCCCGACCGGACGACCATTGCAGGATGCAAGTTTCCGGCAGGTTTTGACAGCAGCAGCTCAAGAATTTCCAAATTTCAACAAGGAATAAGGTACTTTTGCTTGGAATCCAAATGAAAAAAGACCCACAAAACGTTTACCGGGAGCGGGTAAAGCAATTTTACCTGCAAGTTGAACAAACCAGGCGGCAGGCAAATCTGCTGGCAAGTTTTCGGCTTCTGGCCTTTTTAACCATGGTGGCGGTTACCGGGTGGTTGGTATACCTGGATCTGGCCCGTTGGTCGTGGATGAGCATTATAGTGGGATCAGGTGTTTTTTTGGTATTGGTTCGCCAACACATCCGAAAGCAGGAGGTACTGCGGCATTTCAGGCTTTTACTAGAGATCAACGAAAACGAGCTTAAAATTTTCAGAGGGGAGCTTGTAGATCTGGATTGCGGAGAAGAGTTGGAGGATCCGCAACACGATTTCTCATCCGACCTCGACCTTTTTAACAAAGCGGGCTTTTTTGCTTTTCTCAACAGAACCGGAACCTTTGGCGGACGCAAGGCCCTGGCCGATGCGCTCAAAAAACCGTTGCTCCGGCCCGAAACAATTAAAGAACGACAGGAAGCCGTAGAAGAGTTGAGCCATTTGCTGGCTTGGCGGCAGGATTTTCTTGCCCGGGCAAAAGATACCGGCGAAAAAAGAAACGACCTGAAACGCATCCGACAATGGATGAATGCTCCGGTTGCCATCGGAGCGGCTTCTTTTTGGGGCATGTTCATCTACGCAATGATCGCGGCTAATCTGGTCTTTCTGGGAAGCATGATCACAGGCTGGATCAGTTTTACGCATTTTTTACTCTGGCTGTTGGTTCCGTTGACCATCGCAGGAAGCTTTGCCCGACAAGTAAGCAAAGCACAGGCAAAAGCCACAGGTGCTTATCAATTGCTGACCAATTATGGCCATCTGTTCCGTTTGGTAGAAGAGGAAAAATTCCGGGCCAAACATCTGACGGAACTTCAGAAAGAGTTGGATACATCAGGCCATACCGCCAGTACTCGTTTAGGACAACTGGCCGAAATTATTGGAGCGATTGATCAACGAAACAACGTATTGGCCGGTGTGTTACTCAATGCATTTGTACTGTGGGACCTTCTGCAAATGCGCCGCTTGCGAAAATGGCAGCTGACGTTTCAGGAAGAACCCAACCGGTGGTTTTCCGTAATGGCCCACATAGAAGTACTGAACAGTCTGGCCACGTTGCGGTACAATGATGCAAATATGACATATCCGCAAGTGGGATACCATCAACCCCTTTTTTCGATGGAAAACGGAGGGCATCCGCTCATACCGGCCAAAGAAAGAGTGGAAAACGATTTTGATCTGAACAACGGACAATTCAGCATACTTACCGGAGCAAACATGGCCGGAAAAAGTACCTTCTTAAGAACCATTGGCATCAACATCATTCTGGCACATTTGGGAGCACCGGTAGCCGCCAAGCGTTTCAGATGCCAACCCTTATGGCTGTTCAGCAGCATGCGTACTACCGATTCTCTGGCCTCCAACAGTTCCTATTTCCACAGCGAATTGGTTCGCTTGCGAAAAATAGTCGATGCACTATCGGAAAACCGGGAAGGACAACCTTTCATCATCCTCGACGAGATACTGAAAGGGACCAACTCCAAAGATAAAGCTGCGGGTTCAAAAGCTTTTCTCGAAAAAATGCTCCGGCTCAAAGCCAGTGGTTTGATCGCCACCCACGACCTTAGCTTGTGCGAAACCGCCAACCAACACCCGGAAGTACGCAACCAGTGTTTTGAAGTGGAAACGGGAAAAGACGAATTGCATTTTGACTATAAGCTCAGGGATGGTATATGCACCAACATGAATGCCACCTGGCTGATGCATAAAATGGGAATTGCCGGGGAATAATACCAGGTCACGAAAAAGTGTTTTTAAGAGAGGTCAGGCCAATAATACCCTTTTAAAAGACAAGCCGAACAGCCCATGGTTCAGCACATTGAAGGAACAAAACGGAAATGGGATCAAGCGGTTATCCTTTCGCTCTCCGGAGCACTCACTTTTATGGCACCGAGAAATCATTTTCTGGCATTTGGGGTGCGATTTTTCTTAAGTTTACTCCACGATAAGTGAAGATAGCTTGAAAAACAACAACAGATATTTGAAAAAAGGGCAACAATTGGTTAACCGCGAAATCAGTTGGTTGGCATTTAACGAGCGGGTACTGCAGGAAGCCATGGATGAGTCTGTTCCTTTGATTGAACGGATCCGTTTTCTGGGTATTTTTTCCAACAACAGAGACGAATTTTTTCGGGTCCGTGTTGCCACTTTGAAACGGATCATCAAGTTGGGACACAAGGCCACCTCCTACCTTCAGGGAAACGATCCTCAAGCTTTACTGGAGGAGATCCACCGGTTGGTCCTCCGCCAGGAAAGGAAATTTACCCGTTGTTACCGACAAATTATCCACGAGCTACAGGAAAAGGACATTCACATTGTAGATGAAAAAAACCTGAACGTTAAACAGGCCGCTTTTGTGGAAAATTTTTTCCGTGAAAAAATACGATCCGCTCTGGTGCCCATTTTATTGGGGAACAAAAAAGACTTTCCCTCCCTCAAGGAACAAACCATTTATCTGGCCATTAAAATGATCCATAAAAAAGAGCCCGATAAAAACCGTTTTGCACTGATGGAGGTGCCAACTACCCATTTTGGTCGCTTTTTGATCCTGCCTCAAGACAAAAACTCCAAATACCTGATCCTTCTGGAAGATGTCATCCGGCATTGCCTCAGCCAGGTTTTTACCCTTTTCAATTTCGACTCTATTGAGTCGTATACCATAAAAATGACCCGCGATGCAGAATTGGATCTCGATGATGATATCTCAAAAACACTGGCCGCTAAAATTTCAAAAAGCCTGAGAAATAGAGCCACAGCTCGCCTTACCCGGTTAATTTATGATAAAAAGATGCCGGAAGATCTGTTTAACTTTATTGTACGAAAACTCAAAATAACGAGGAAAGACAACCTGATTGCAGGCGGGCGTTATCATAACTTCCGCGATTTTATCAAATTTCCCTATATCGGAGTTCAAAAATTGCGCAATGTTTCACTCGCTCCTTTGCGCCATCCGGATTTAGACGACAACAGGAGCCTGCTCAGCGTAATTGCAAAAAAGGATATTTTACTGTATTACCCTTACCATGTTTTCAATTATGTTATTGATATCCTGAGAGAGGCAGCCATTGATCCTAAAGTACGCTCCATTCAGATCTGTTTGTATCGGGTGGCTTCCGATTCCAAGATCATCAATGCCCTTACCAACGCAGTTAAAAATGGCAAATCGGTTACGGTACTACTGGAGTTGCATGCCCGTTTTGATGAAGAAGCCAACATTGCCTGGTCGGGTATTCTTACCGAAGCCGGAGTAAAAGTAATTCATGGTGTTCCGGGCCTGAAGGTACATTCCAAAATATTCCTCATCACCCGTAAGGAAGACCACGGACACAAACAATTTGCACACATTGGTACCGGCAATTTCCACGAAGGTACTGCACGGATCTATACCGATCATACCTTGCTCACTTCCAATCCGAAAATAACCAAAGAAATTGCCAAGATATTTGATTTCTTCCGGAGCAATTATAAAGTATCCCGTTATTCTGAGCTGACGGTTTCACCCATCAATACCCGTCGGAACTTCCTGAAGCTTATCAATGTAGAGATCAGGAATGCCAAAGCAGGAAAACAGGCCTGGATCTTCCTGAAAATGAACAATCTTCTGGATGAGGTGTTGGTGCGAAAACTTTATGATGCAAGTGCTGCAGGGGTTCGCATACGGATTATTATCCGGGGAATATGTGCCCTCGTTCCGGGTGTAAAAGACCTCAGCGAAAACATTGAAGCACGAAGTATTGTAGATCGTTTTTTGGAGCATTCCAGGGTGGTTGTTTTTTGCCATGCAGGCAAACCAAAATATTACATCTCATCTGCCGATTGGATGGTACGCAACCTGGATAAGCGCATTGAAGTTTCAGTACCCGTTAACGACCCCGGACTACAAAAACAGTTGATGGATGTTTTGGAATTACAATGGTCAGACAACCAAAAAGCACGTACAATAAGCGCTGAAGGACTGAATAACTATCACAAAGAAGCCAACGCAAAACAGATGGTAAGGTCTCAGATCAAGATTTACGAATACTATCAAGGCTTGCTTAAGGCTGAGGAATGACCCTTTTGGAGTGGTTTTTCATAAAATTCTTTCTTTTTTTTGGCATTGAACAACAAATGGACAGATGAATTTTGGTGCTGTAGATATTGGATCAAATGCCGTTCGGCTGCTGATTGCCCATGTGATGGATAAAACAGAAGGCAATTCGATCAAAAAAGTTGCTTTTTTACGGGCTCCTGTTCGTTTGGGAGAGGATGTTTTTTCGAAAGGAAGAATTTCCGAATCCAAAAAAAAAACATTGGCGGGTACATTAACTGCTTTCAGAAGTTTGTTGGAAGTTTACAACGTGGTGGATTACCGGATTTGTGCCACCTCTGCCATGCGCGATGCCCGAAACCGTAAAGAAGTAGTTGCTTTTGCAGAAGGAAAATCAGATTTATGCATTGAAGTAATAGATGGCGGAACAGAAGCAGCTTTGATCTTTTCAACCTTCACAGCACATCACCTGGACCGGTCTGAAAATTACCTCTATATCGATGTGGGAGGAGGGAGTACGGAGCTTACGCTGATCCGGAAAGGAAAACCTATTCAATCCAAATCGTTTGATGTAGGCACCCTTCGTATGCTGAACCAATCGGTAAAAGATAACGTTTGGAACGACATGAATAAATGGATCCAAGAGATCGATGACAGCCTAAAGCCACTCACAGCCATCGGAACGGGAGGGAACATCAATAAAATTGTTAAGATGGCAGGCCACCCGGCAACCAAAACCATGTCGCTACAAGCGTTGAATGAACACCACCGCCTTCTGGATTCTTTTAGCATGGAAGAACGCATAAACCGGTTTGGTTTGCGGGCCGACCGGGCCGATGTAATTGTTCCGGCAGCCTATTTGTATTCCAGCATCATGCGGAAAGCCGGTATAGATAGCATCTACGTGCCCAAAGCAGGCCTTTCCGACGGTATCGTATACGAACTGTGGCGCAAATATAAACTCAAAACAGTTTCCGGATTTTCTACAGACTTATCAAAAGAATAATCATGAGAACATTACCCTTTTTTTTATTGAGCTTTTTGAGCCTCTTGTCTTTGGCCGCCCAGGCCCGGTTGTCGGTAGAAGATTTCCGACGTTCGGATGATCCGGCGAACGATGCCGTTTTCATCAACCGGGCGATGCGTTACCTTGACTCCGCAGGCCATGGATGTTTGCAATTTGACGGCAGTAAAACCTACCGGATCCAAAGCCCGATCCAATTGCCGGCCGGGCATTTGGGGAAAAAGTATATTTTCATCATCGAAGGCGATGGCTGTAGGTTTAACATTTCAAAAGGAGTAAATGCATTTGAGCGAATGCCCAAACACCAAAAACAGGCACATCAGTTCATAACCCATCGTTTTATGATCCGGAATTTCACTTTTTACGGGGGAAAGCGAGGCATTTTTTTAGGCGCAACCTATGGCAGTAAAATCACAGATTGCAATTTTATAGGCCAACAGGAAGCAGCCGTTGAGGTGCAGTTTGGCTTGCAAACCACGATCAGTAACTGCCAAGCAACGAACTGCTTAACTCACGCCTTTGTACTCACGTATGGCGAAGCGTGGAAGGGCGGTTTTAATGCCAGTCAGTCCAACCATTCGGTGATCGAAAGTTGTAAGGTTTTTGCGCGAGACGGAGCAGTATCTGCTTTTAAAGTAATTGCCAGCGATGGGGTAGTACTCCGGGATAACATTTCGGAAGGCAGTAAAAATATTCGATACAGTGTATTTTTTCACAAAAGAAAAGCAACCACGGTAAAGATGTTCCGGCTGGAAAACTTTCATCTGGAGCATGCACCAAGCCATGCCGCAGTATACATTTACAGCTCGGGAATAAGCACGGTCGATGGTTTATTTTATCAGCTTTCGCGCGACGAAATGCCTCTGGTTCATGCAGGAGGTGATGGTCAGATCACGCTGAAAAATATTCCCTGGTTTGTGAGCGGAACCGTGATCAGAAACGAAGGAAAAGAACGCCTGGCCTGGCGAATGGAGTTTTGTGACCCCCGCTTTTATAAAAAAACAGTCTGGCAAAGCAAAGAAGACGGAATCTGGACCTCGAAGTTTCCACGGCATTTTTCTGCCCGGGGCGGAATGAGAGACATCAATAAGGAATACGGAACAAAACATTAAACCTTACTTTCTTCGAATGCGTTCCCGGATTTTAGCCTTTTGCTTTTTTATCCGATCATTTTATTTTCCGGCTTCTTGACCAACATGCACGGTTTGTTATAGGTGTAACGTACACTTCCTCTGGCTGGGTTTTGTCGGAAATTTAAACGATCGTTTTAACGTGTTCCTTTTTCTGTTGAACTACTTCACTCTGGTTTTCTGACAAACAACATCCTGTCACCACATTCAATATCAGTGAAGCAATGCAATTTTTTCTGAGAAAACGGAACTATTTGGAGTTTTTATTACCAGTGTATACATTCCTTTGGCCATATCGGAGAGATTGATCTCCAATTTCCCGGTATCCGCATTTTTTATGGTGTTCTGATAAACCGTTTGCCCAAGAGCATTGCAGATCACTATGTTCATAAGTTGTTGTTGTTGGTTTCCGTAAGAAAGCTGAAAATGGCCATTGGAGGGATTGGGAGCCACAGAAATGGTAGTGAGATGTTTCGGGTCGGAAATGTTTGTAAGATGAATACAACCTCCTTCTGTGAAATGCAAAGTACGTTCGTAGTTATCGTTTACTACCTCCCGGATGCTTTCAATACAAATTTGAGGGGCGGTAATAGCGTGGTAGTAAACCCGGCATAAAGGAATTACATCAACACTCTTTTCAATGGAAGAGTCAACATAGGAAATGCCTGTGATTTGGGTTCCTCCAAAATCGCCATTCATCGTTACCGGAAAATTGGAAGGCCAGATCAGGTTATCTACGGAGGTAATTTCGATTCCTTCCATTTTAAATTGGAAAGCAGTTACCCGATTGTTCGGATTGCGAATTCCGATATCGATGTATTGGTTGGCCGGATCCCTGCCAATAATGCTAAAGTAAACGCTATCCAGAATATTGGTGATCCCATAAGGAAAATGGCAATGATCGTGATGGCCACCGGAACCTCCGTGATCGTGTGTTGCCCCATAGTGTTGGCAACTGGCGATCAGTGCAGCATCGTAAATTGTAATGGATGAGTCAGCATTTAGATCATGGCAATGGGTTGAAGTGGTATCGCCACCAAGTATGTTGGACACATACTCCATTGCATCACTAATATTCTGAGTGGAATCCAGATTTAAATCGCCCATGATGGCTGTTCCGTTGCAAATGCCATTGCAATCGTATTGGGCATTTCCAAAAGCAACACCTGCACAATCGGTATAAGAAGCACAAGTTGTATCAAGTATAACAGCAGGTGAGCCCGAAGACCGGTCCAGAAAAAAACATACCTGAGCCCAATTATTGGTATAATCTTGCTCATGGTTTCCCAGTGCATCGGGATCCTGACCCCAGTTCACTTTTACGGCAAGCGTGTAGTAGCCATCGGGAACATCAGTGATATCGATCCATTGACAAGGCAGCCCTGCATTATAAATATCCCCGCATCCCGAACTTATGCCCATGCTGTTACAGCCGTATTGATGAGTGCCTCCGTCGTTACATTCCAGATCCATGACACAAAAACCGTTTTTAAACCCGATGGGGAGGGCCTGCCCCGCGGAGTCATACAACACATATTCGGCATATCCTTTATGGTGATAGTGGCCGTGGCAATTGTCATAGGTAAACTGGGGGTTCTGGAGGTCGGGAGTTCCGATAAAATAATCCTGATCGCCAATGTTTTTAATATGGGTGGTAAATTTTACTACATCACGCAAGCCATATCCCCGAATGCAACCCTCTGCAACCATACATTCATCTGTATTGCTGATTTGATCTACAGACATAGAAGTCTGGAGTACATCCGACATCACGACCAGATCCGGCCCCGAGAGACAGTCAGCACTGGCATATATGCAGGTGTCGCTTTGAGTAGCCAGAGGGTTGTAGTTGCATGCAGCAGGATCGGTGCAGCCAAAGATCGTACCGTTGTGGTGGATGGACCAGTTAATGGCTTCCGTGCAATCACCGTTTACTGTGCCAACCCGGATGTAATACGTTTCACCTGCCACCAATTGAGCCATTACCACTGCCTGTAGCCCGCATCCTCCGTTGTTATCGTCATAATAGATCGTGCCAATATTGGTGTTGTCCCAAATCAATCCCTGGCAATAATCATATATCCAAAGTTTGGTGTTACAGGTGTTCGTACTGCATGTGGTCACTTCAAAAATTCCTGAGGAGTCAGGCGAGAAGGCATACCAGGTGTTGGCCGTGGAAGCCAGGTAATCTCCCTCTGTCACAACAAAAGGAGTATTGCAGTTGGAGCCCTCCCAACAATTAAACATGATACTTTCGTTATGACCAAAATCTCCGCCTTGTGCCACTGTATCAGCATCTACGATCACCGTGTAGGCTCCCTGACCCTGAGTACAACAAATTCCATCGCCAAAAGTATCATAAATGGTAAACGTATAGCAGTTGGTATCGGGGAGACAAAAGACGGTATCGTTCACCGTTCCGAACAGGTAGATCGTGCCTTGATCATCCGTTACATCCCATGAGGTTTCACTTGGGAAATTGTCGGTCAGAAGTTGGAGGGTAAATTGGGTCTCGCCGGCAGAACATCCGGATTGGGCGTACCCTGCAACAGACCCGAAAAGGGCCAGAAAAAACAGCAATTGCTTCATGAAAGTGTGCTTTAACGTATGGGTTTTTGCTAAGTACATGACAAAAAATCAAGGCATTGATTTTCAGGAAATAAAGTATTAAATTAAATCATTATTTTTCAGCATCTTAGAAGATAAATATAATCTATTTTTCTGACAGAGACAACCCATGCTTGCCTTAAAAATAACGAACAGGCATTTAACATCTTAATGCCCGGCATTGTGTACAAAGGGATGGCTTTTCCCTTGCTCTTTACCATGCTCCCCAAGAGAGGGAACTCCAACACCCGGGAGCGGATA
>CALLUQ010000060.1 GCA_938010565.1 uncultured Flavobacteriales bacterium | reverse complement strand
GGTTCCACTTCCTTCCGTTATCTGCAACAGAGCTAAACGAACACACCCCTATCCAACACCCATCTCCATCCATCACCGCCCGGACCGTAAAACCACAAAATGGCACCCGTGGGTCACCTCAACAGATTCCGCGTTGATTTTTAGTGCTTTTCAAGTCTTTGACCAGTTCCCCCCTTGAATATCAGGAAAGACAACTTTTCTTTGATGGTTTAAACCTGCGCTCTCACGAATTCCGCCTTTTGAGGGTATGGCTGAAGCACTACATCATCAAGTTATATAGTAGGAAAAGAATACAAAAACTTCCTCCCTTCCCCGTAAACGCCATCCGTTTTAGAAGCAACCTACTCCCCCTTATCCATTCATTGGCCTAAGCTATTGTACGGGGTACCCACTGTGCTATGCAGTGAGCGAAACGACCCCGACCCCACCTCCTTCCGTTATTTCCACCACGGCTAAACGGACACCGCGCTATTTCATACCCACCCCTATCCATCACCGCTTGGGTCGTGAAGCCACGGAATAGAGCCAGTGAGTCGCCTCAACAGGTTCCGCCTCGATTTTTGGTTCTTTTCATCAGGGAAAAGAATAAGAAAGACCCATCATCCATCACCGCCCGGACCGTAAAACCACAAAATAACACCCGTGGTTCACCTCAACAGGTTCCGCCTTGATCTTTAGTGCTTTTCAAGGAAAAGAAACGGCATACTTCCGATCCGGATTATGCCTCCGGCAACACTTTTTTTGTGTGCTGCTGTCGTTTTGCAGAAGCATAACGGAGGATCGCCCAAAACTGCCAGCCAAAAAGAAGGGTAGCCGTAATGAGGTGTACCGGTTGCAAAGCTGCGGGCACATCGAACCAGGCCATCCCTATGCCGGCCAGTAAAAGGATCAACACCATAACTCCGGATCCATATACCGCAGACATGCCCAATCGGTGTTTGTAATTGAACCAGATGAGTGCGCCGTAAATCAGCAATACTGCCCAGGAAAAAGAACGGTGGATAAGGTATCGGAATGAGAGCTGTTCCAACCAGGATCCGCGGCCGGTGTGAGCCGTTTTTTTTGCGATCACATCGATCTCGCCTCTGACTTCTGTTCCGAAATAGATCTGCAAAGAAAGAATGGCCAATCCGGCAATCAGCATCCAAAAGAAAACAGGCCTGTACTGCATTGAATTCTCCCCTTTTGCCGGGTGAACCCGATGTAAAATACAGATGACCAGCGCTACAATGACCAGTGCTACCATCATATGAAGGGTGATGGAACCGGGATCGAGTTCGGAGTAAACAACTTGTGCGCCAAGCCAGGCCTGAAAACCCATTAAAGCACAAAGCAGAAAAGCCAGAAATACATGGAGAAAATGGCCTTTTTTCCTGACCCATAAAACGAAAGCCAGAAGCAACAGGATCACCGTCATATCGCCGGCAATGAAACCTATGTAACGGTTGATAGCCTCGGTCCAGGTATGGTAAACGTTAAAAACGGTATTTTCGTAACCGTAACGCTCCTTGTAAATTTCCTTGTAGTTGGCGGGGAGTTGACTGGCATGGGTAGGCGGGATCCAATAACCGAAACATTTGGGCCAATCCGGACATCCCATTCCGGAGCCCGACATACGCACCACCGAACCGGCCACTATAACGAGATAAATGGCAACCAGCGTGGCCCTGGTCCATTTTCGGAAGAAACGTTCCATTCCGTGAGAATTTCCGCGACAAAACTAACACGAATCGCCGGTTTGTCTATTAAAGTACGATAAGTTTTATGCTCAAAATATCCGAAGCCGATCCGTAAACGCTGTGGCAAGCCGCCCGGATATCGCTCCGTAAGGCTTCCGGATCCGGGATCCATTGCTTTCATTTTCTGTTGGTTACTGCCTGGCATTTACTTTTTGATTTACCTGTATTATTGCTATCTTTAACTTTGCAAGCTGTATAGAACGAACCAAAGCGAGTCCAATGGGGTAAAGCACCCGGAAGCCGTGGCTATGAACTCAGTAAAGCATATCTCGCTGGTATTTTTTATGGTGTTTGGATGCACCATTGCCGGTTATACTACCCATCTGGTAGGTGGCGAACTTACCTATGAATGTATCGGGGGCGACCAATATAAAGTAACGCTTAAAATTTACAGGGATTGCGGTCCGGATAATACTTCGGGCACACCATTTGACCAACACGCCGTTGTGGGGGTTTACGATGCAAACGGGGGGCTTGTTTTAAATACTCCACTTCCTTTCCCCGGTTCTTCCCGGGTGTCTATTACCACCTCCAATCCTTGTCTTCAAAGCCCTCCTGATGTTTGTTTGGAAGAAGCGGTTTATACAGGCATTTTTGACCTGCCTCCAATTATTGGCGGCTATTATCTGGTTTACCAACGTTGCTGCCGGAGCCCTGTGGTTCAAAACATCACTTCTCCCGAAGATTGGGGCTCCACCCTTACAGCCCGCATTCCGGGTCCGAACGAAGGCACCTGTAACAACAGTGCGGTTTTCACCCACCATCCTCCCTTTGTACTTTGTGTAAACGAAGCCTTTCACTTCGATTATTCTGCTTCCGATCCCGATGCAGATTCGTTGGTATACCGTTTTTGTACACCTTATCATGGGGGAGACAACAGCGGCAATGCCATGCCCGATACTCCTGCCTCGCCTGATATCAACCCAAATAACCTCCCCCCATACTACCAGACGGTTCACTGGGAACCGGGGTTTTCCGCTACCCACCCGCTACCCGCCGATCCCTTAATGAGCATCGACCCCAATACCGGAGAAATTACGGGAACACCCACCCAGCAGGGCCTTTTTGCATTTGCAGTGTGCGTACAAGAATACCGGAACGGGGTTTTTCTCAATGAAACCCGCCGCGATTTTCAGTTCAAAGTAACCGCTTGTTTGAGCAATGTTGTCGCAAACATTCCCGGCCAAACTTCCACGGGTACTGCTGCTGCGTTCTGCTCCGGTACAACAGTACACCTCCGGAACAGTTCCGTCAATGCCAGTTCTTATTTCTGGGATTTTGGCGACCCGAACACCTCCAGCGATACTTCCGGCGCATTTGAACCCGTCTATACGTTTACCGATAGCGGTACCTATACCATCACATTGATCGTTAATCCGGGCTATTCTTGTGCAGATACCGCTTATTCCGTTTACGAATTGTATTATCCGGTAGATTGCAATTTCCCAAAAGTACCCGGCCAATGCATGGAGGAGAACCTTTTCAGCTTACAAGCAGAAGGAACATTTGGTTTGAATGCCGTTTACAACTGGAATTTTGGAGCTTTGGCCACTCCGCAAAATTCCCCGGTCATCAATCCTGAGGTAACCTTTTCCGATACCGGTCACTACCTTGTCTCCTTAACGATAACCGAAAGCGGCTGTACGGATACCCATGAAGATACCATTGTGGTGTATCCTTCGCCAGAGGCTTCGTTCCATATTCCGGATTTTGAAGGCTGTGTGCCCTTTGGCATCTCGTTTTCCGATAGCTCCTTTGCATGGACCGATATCGATTATCTCTGGGACTTTGGAGATAATACCACTTCGGACTTACAAAACCCCTATCACATCTATGACCGGCCCGGTACTTATGAGATCCATTTGCAAATCGAAACCGATTCGGGGTGCATCAGAACAGCCAACAGCAAACCAGCTCAGGTTTGGGTTCATCCTTTACCCACGGCTCACTTTTGGGCCGACCCAACCGAAAACTCAATTCTTACACCGGTTGTCAATGTGATCAACGATGCCTCTGACCATACCGGTTTTTTGTTTCTCATGGGCGACAACAGCACTTATGCATTTGACCGTTTTGAACACAGCTATCCGGATACCGGACACTACAACATTACCCAAATTGTCTGGAACGAGTGGGGCTGCACCGATACTGCTGTTGCAATCGTTTACATCTGGCCCGAATTGCTGTTTTATGCGCCCAATGCTTTTACGCCTGACGGAGATGGCCTAAACGACTTATGGCATCTCAAAGTAAGCGGAGCAAAGGAATACAAACTTATGGTTTACAACCGGTGGGGAGAAGTGATCTGGAGTACAAACGACCCGCTGGAGCAGTGGGATGGCGTATCCCGAAGGAATAATACGATGGCTCGGAATGATACCTATGGATGGGTAATGTACCTGAAGGATATAAATACCCGATCTATTTACCGGAAAGAAGGACGCGTAACCCTTTTGCGCTAGTTTTCCGATGGAGATCCACCTTAACCGCTGAGTAACAGACCTGAAAACAAGGATTTACGTACGGAAAATCGGTTAGCACATCCGTCAGGCTGAAAAACCCCGGTAAGCCGAATGAAGTATGGGAAGAAGAAACAGCTAAACCGCTGACTCTGTAGTGGAACCGCCGGTGGGTTCTTCTTTTGTATTGTTCCCGTTTCCGGAAGGCGCATCAGAAGGGGTTTGTTCCTCTACGCTTACCGTATGCACCTGATACACTCCATCGTATAAAGAAGAAATGGCTGTTACCATTTCCTTTTCGGTTACTTTGGCCGGGTCAAACTCAATAACGGCCTTATTGGTGGTTTGGGCTCCGTCAAATTCCGGAAAATCGGTGGTGAGTACTCCATCCATTCCGGCCAGTTTCGCTTTTATGGAACCGACACACATTTTTTCGCAAGACATGCCGCCAATTGCCATATTGGCGATATAATGGGTTTCCGCATCTTTGCTGGTTGCCTTCACCATTTCGTACTGAGTGGTGATGGTTTTCTGGGATGTTTCCGGATCATTGCCGGATGGTGTAAGTTCAACAGCCTGATCGCCTGAACAGGCCATCAGAAAAACGGCAGAAGTAAATAATAAAAGTGTTTTCATGATAAGTCCTTTATTGGGTTACATATTTCAGAATTGCCGGAACAAAAAATAAGAGTACGGTGGTAAGGGGCAACCATCGGGGTTTGGGCTTCGGAGGTTACGGAACCATTTGCCCATGCATCCGATTTACGGGTGCAACGACCAAAAGCCGCAGAACAAGGTCTTAATCGCATTCTCTTAACGTCTGTTTGTGGCAATACGAATGGCAAAATTAACAAAATAGTTCTGACAAGCCATAGCGGCCTCCGGCGCCGTCAGGGTAAACGCATTTAAATTATGATCTTCACCTTAGCATATTTTCAAATGATTTTGATATCCTCTGGTAAAATACATCATTTTTAATACCTCCAATCTATTTGAAACTGCTTAACCGCATTTTCATTCTTCCTTAAAAAAAGAGGACAAGGAGGCTGCTGTTCAAAAAAAAGCCCCACAACCGGTTGGCTGTGGGTGCTTTTCCGAACGGGAAACACAGCATAGCGCGGCATTTCACCCTTCTTTCACTAACCAACCAACCTCACTACAAACCATCCATTATTGATCTCGTTCCTTTTGTTTTCACGGGGAACGATCCATTCCGCAAAAAACCACTCTTATTGTTATCGTCCCTTTGTATTCGCATCCTACTACCCTGCTTTTACCCACTGATCGTCCGGAACAAAGTGCAGTGCTACCGATATGCTTTGGTCTTTCATTCTTTTTGCCTCCGAGGAGTTGATTTTAAACAGAGTGCCCACTGTAACCAGCCATTCCAGCAGGCCGGCATCCGAAAGGTGCATGGCATACCTCCCCGAGGGTTCGAGCCCCCACCACTCGCTTTGGCCGGAAGAAGGCGGATCTACCAATTCCATTTTTTCCAGTTCTTTATACATTAAAAAAGTGCGATACCGGAAATTAAACGAAGGCCGGGCA
>CALLUQ010000059.1 GCA_938010565.1 uncultured Flavobacteriales bacterium | reverse complement strand
GTATAAAATCAAAAGCAGATGTTAAATTAGTGTCCATGCGCAATTGAGATCGTCTTAAGCACTGGCATTGAATGCCCCAGCACAGCTTTAGGAGAGCCCCCCAAAAAAAGTACCTTTCCATTCATTGGCCTCAGCTGTTGTACGGGGTACCCACTGTGCTATGCAGTGAGTGAAACGACCCCGGCACCACTTCAACTCCTTTCGTTGCACCGCACTTCATCGGACACCGCACTATTTCATACCCACCCTACCCATCACCGCTTGGGTCGTGAAGCCACGCAATAGCACTAGTGGGTCGCCTCAACAGGTTCAGCCTTGATTTTTGGTTCTTTTCATTAAGGAAAAGAACAAGGGATCACTGATTTAGAGAAAGTTGCGTGATTCTGTGTAAGGTAGGTTCCTTTGCTATTTTCTACCATCCAAAACACATCCGGTTGACTGATTAAATGCATTCGTACTAATGCAGCTATGGTTGAAAATGCTTTTTTACTTTCGGACTTTACCCTGAGTACAATCAACAGCAGTTGAGTGATGCTGGATTTACCAGGAAGAGTTTCAAAAACCTCCGGTCTCTTATTCGTTAGATGAAGAGGTTTAAAGTTAAAGTCTCATTCGCTATGTCCTCTCGGCACTACGAAAACACCTCATTTGGTGAAAGCGGAATATAGCACTACATTTATGAGGAATGCCACACCGTTCCGAGCGATGAACACCTTCTGTAAAACATCCGAAGCCCACAGGTAAACCCATGATAAAAGCCCAATTATTCGCTATGGGAACCCAAAGGGAGTTGTTATCGACACAACTGACATACTACAGAACGACAAACCCAAAAACAGGGCGTTCCGGTCCCATTCCTATGGGAGGACTGGTTACCCTTGCTTTTACCTCCGGAGATGGCGATGACCGATTATTGCGTTGGATCACCCACCGCCCGGAAGGCGAGCTTTGTACATTGACAGCAGCTAAGATCGTATTTTACGCCGGGGATTTGGATGGGAATACGCTTTTTGAATATCAATTGCACGATGCAGCTTTGGTATATTGGAAAGAGGAATTTAAGGCAACCGGCACAGTCCCGATGACGGTAACCATCACTATTTCTGCTGCCATACAGAAGATAAAAGGAGTAACCTGGATAAAGCCCTGGAGGGAAAGCAGGGTGCTTTCGGAGGAAAGTGCTGCCCATAAAGAAGGAGTACAAAGAGGCGTTTCGGACGATCGTGGGAATAAGGAAGATGGGAGTGCGTTGGAGGCTGTTGTTTTGGAAGGGACTAGGGAGGCAGAAGCTGCAAGAGATGCAACAGCAAATCAATTGAAACGAAAGCATGCAACATACGCTGGTGGTAGTAAAAATGGTAAGGTTGTTTCTGGACATTCAAGTAATCCCAAAGGATGTGCCGAAGATGATATTAGTCGCCAATTAGGTCCGGATGCACAAATGACAGGAGCAAAAGGTTGGAGAAGAAATAAAGCTACAGGTGAACTTGAGTATAGGAACATTCCAGTATGTCCGAATTGTCAATCCAAATATAAAAGAAGTCAGTTTCCAAAAGATGTTAAGTATAACAAAGGAGGAGCATGGGATAATTAGTATATTTTGAACATCATTTAGTCATTGAAATGTTAAACATTGAAGAAAAAATAAATAATGAAGATTGGCTCCAGTTTAACGGACCAGAAGATTATGACGCAAAATTGGTTCCAATAGCATTAATGGAATTAGTTAATTTAAAGGAACCAAAAAATGCCGAATATGTCGGGAGTCGACTTATTTCTGCAATTGCAAATGACCATATGGGTGTCTATTACCCGGTTGTTTTAAAATCTTTGTGGTATATAATTACCATTGCAAGTAGTTCAACAAACTCTGTTTCTAAAACTTGCGCATTAGGGGTGTTAAATGACTTGTATTATTTTGAGCCTTATACAGAAGGATTTAATGGGTGTTCTGAAGAGGGCTTGAAAAGGTATGTCAAAGATACTTTGGAGCCGTATTCTGATGAAAATATCAAATTTTGAATCCCACCCCACAAAACACAAACTCCCCCGGTGTCGCGAGGTGTGCCGGGAAATGAAAGCTCGAAAATAAGTTCTTTCATATACTATTAATTGAGATGGAGGTGGGCCCTGGTGAAGGCGACTTACATGAGCCTTCCAACCATCCTACGGTGCTTCTGAGGCAACGAAGAGGTATTTTGGATAATGCGGCTAAGAGGGGTGTTGGCCCTCTTAAAAATGTTAGTGGCAGCTTGGATGATGCTGCAAGATTGGCAAGAAACCGACCGTACGGACCTATTAACAATGTTTTTAGACGTTTACCAAAAAGCCTTCAAGATGTATTAGCGCTTGTAGAGATCATAGCTCAAATGTGTTTACCCTGGCCCTCCTACCCGCCCTGTCGTATCTGACAGGGAAAAGTTGTATCTTTGACGAAGTCGGTCAACCGGCAGATCATGACCTTCGTATCTTTTACTTTTTTTCTTTTTTTTCTGGGTTTCGGAATAGCCTGGTACAGTGTCCCCAAAAACAGCAGGTGGATCGTTCTTTTGCTGGCTTCGTACACGTTTTATATCTGGCACGAACCGGTTTATGGTTTGTTGCTGTTTTTATCCACTTCCGTAGATTTTTTAACTGCCCGGAAAATGGATGCCATAGCTGTCCGAAAAAAAAGAAAACCCTGGCTGTGGCTGAGTCTCTTAACCAACCTGGGGTTGCTTATCGGCTTTAAATATGCAGGGTTTTTCCACACCCTTTTTACCGGAAAAGACCCGGTGGCCTATACAACGTTAACGGGTGCCGGCGATTACCTTATTCCGATTGGCATTTCTTTTTATACTTTTCAGACCCTGAGTTATACCATCGATGTATACCGGGGCGAGGCACGGGCCGAAAGGCACTTTGGGAAGTTTGCCGTTTTCGTTTCTTTTTTTCCGCAGTTAATCGCCGGGCCCATCGAACGGTTTGGCAAGTTAATGCCACAAATTCATGCCATTTCTTACCGTACCCCTACGTTGGATCAGCTTCGGAACGGCCTGCATTTAATTGCCTGGGGTTGTTTCAAAAAAATAGCTGTGGCAGATCGGGTGGGGGTAGTGGTAGATCTGCTTTTTGATCAACCGGCCGCTTATTCCGGCCTTACCTTATTGGCCGGAGGGTTTCTTTTTCTCGTTCAGCTTTATGCCGATTTTTCGGGCTATACCGACATTGCTCGCGGATTGGCTTCACTTATGGGGATCGAACTTTCCATCAACTGGCGTTACCCGCTTTTTCGTACCAGCCTGCGAAGTTTCTGGCGGAACTGGCACATTACGCTTACCCATTGGTTCAGAGATTACGTTTACATTCCTTTGGGCGGCAGCAAAAAAGGCTTTTCTGTTACAGCGGCCAATATTTTTATCGTTACCCTTCTGAGTGGTTTCTGGCACGGTGCCAACCTTACCTTTCTTTTGTGGGGAGGGTTAACCGGCTTTTACCTCATTATGGAACGGCTGGTAAAAAAAGCAGGCTTTCACATTAAAATACCCGCCATCAGTTGGCTTTGGGTACTACTGATCAATGCTTTGCTGTTCATTTTGTTCAGATCGGAATCTACCCGGCATTGCCTGGATTATTTGGGTCAGATGTTCGGGAATATGATGCATTTCGACCCCGTTCGCGACTTTATTCAATTGGGTATCTGGCATGTAAGCATCGGGGTAACGTTTCTGTCCGTAGTCTTTTTATTCCTCAAGGAATACATCGAATTTAAAGGGGTGCAGATCCGCAACTTTATTCCTGCATACCTGCGCATTGCCATTTTAGTGGTCGTTACATTAATGATCGGCGAGTTTTCGAACGAGGCTTTTATTTATTTTATGTTTTGAAAAGAAATTCTTTTCCGGCTGTTATATTTCGACCTGAAGTCATCCGGCCTGGGGAAAACAGCGTGAAGAAGGTTATTCAATTGCAATATATATTCTTTTAAGGAAACCGACCTTTTAACAATATTTAATCTAAATTAAGGTCTGCTGAAAAACCCTTTCAAACCTTTTAAAGTGTTTATTATTAGCATGTTTATGTTGATAAATCCCCCGTGTTGGGGGTGAAAAAT
>CALLUQ010000058.1 GCA_938010565.1 uncultured Flavobacteriales bacterium | reverse complement strand
GGTGACGCTATAGCAACCAAAATATCCGCTTTAGAATAAAAATAAGAAGAAAATGGAATAAATGAATGAAATCTTAAGTTGGATAGGGGGAATTTTCTGAAATTTAAAAGCAAATTCCTGACTTTATAGACAGGCTCTATTCAAAATAGATCCACACTTGTTTTCAGAGCTTTAAGTTTTCAGCATCGTTTAAATACCACACATCAAGATTCGTAACTAACTGATTTTTAGCAGTAAAAACAAATACATTTCCCCTGCCCGGCCCGGAGGAACGGATCATTTGATCGTTTAATTCACATGTACATAAAGGAATTATTTTCCTTTAGTGAATGTCGTTGGAAGCCAGGTATCGTTCCGCATCGAGCGCAGCCATGCATCCCGTTCCGGCTGCAGTAACCGCCTGCCGGTATACTTTATCTGCCGCATCTCCCGAAACAAAAACACCGGGTACATTGGTTTGAGCTGTACCTGCTTTGTTGATGATGTATCCTTGTGTGTCCAGTTCCAGGTAAGGTTTGAACACGTCGGTGTTGGGTTTGTGTCCGATGGCTACAAAAAAGCCTGTAACAGTCAGTTCGGATTCTTCCTTGGTTTGGTTGTTGATCACATGCACACCTGTTACCCCGTCTTCTCCCAATATCTCCACAGTTTCGGTGTTGTACATGATCTCGATGTTTTCGATGCTTTCCACACGGCGAATCATGGTTTTGGAAGCACGAAAATGGTCTTTCCGAACCAACATGGTTACTTTCTTGCAAAGTTTGGAGAGGTAGGAAGCTTCTTCGCAGGCACTGTCGCCTGCGCCAACAATGGCTACCTCCTGGCCTTTGTAAAAGAAACCATCGCAAACGGCACATGCGGAAACCCCTCCGCCAATGTCGCGAAGGCGAAGTTCCGATTCGAGCCCCAGCCATTTCGCCGAAGCTCCGGTGGAGATGATGACGGAATCTGCGGAGATGATTTCTTTACCATTATCTATTTCAACCGTATGCGGGGTTTTACTAAAATCGACCCTGGTTACCCAACCCTGTCGGATATCGGTTTCAAAACGGGTGGCCTGTTTCCGGAATTCTTCCATCATGGCCGGTCCGGTAACGGCTTCCGGATAACCGGGAAAATTTTCTACGTCTGTTGTTTCCATCAATTGGCCGCCAGGCTGCTGGCCCTGATACAGCACCGGTTTCATTTCTGCACGGGCTGCATAAATAGCAGCGGTATATCCGGCAGGTCCCGATCCGATAATCAGGCATTTAACGTGTTCGTTCGGCTCGCTCATCGTTTTTGGAAAGTTTATGGTTTGTAGCTCTGTTTTTTTGTGGCCTACAAAGCTAACAAATGAAGGCTTACTTTTTTATCAAAAAAATCGATCTGAGCATAGATGCCGGCTATGCGAGCTGTTATTCCAAACAGATCACGGTATCCAATACAGCACTGTATCCGACCCAAACCCCCAGACCGCCTTCTATGTTTACAGGTACGGGAGCAGGAGCAGCAAACGGATTTCCATTGCTGAGTTGTTGGGTTTCCACGGCTCTGAAAAACTCCATCACAGCCGGATCAATGGTGGAAAAGCGCACCACCACCGTGTCTCCTGTTTTAAACAAGCCTCTTTCAATGTTGAAATCGTCGTCTGCCTCTGAGTCCGGGGTACTTCCGCGGTCATAGGCGAACTCAAACTCCAGCCCGTCAAAAAACTGATCGTCAAATACGGAATTATCAGGGGTTACAAACGTGCGATCTTTCGGATCGCCTTCCGGTCCCCGGTTGATGCGTTGTGCCCACCAGCGATAGGCATTGTGTTCTCCTGCCGGATCGTCTAAAATGGCCCAGAGAAGTCCGAGCGAATCGGCGTTGCCATATACCTCAAACCACAGGCTGTCCAGGGGAATGGGATCATGGATCATGGTTTTGGAAGTGAGGTGTTGGTTTTCCGCATCCACGGTTAAGGTGTATGTTTTTCCGACTTCGCCCCAAACGGATGTATTAAACGTGGTGTATACGCAATAATCGAAAGCAGTCAGGTTTTCTTCCGAAATGCCTGTAACCGCTGTAACAATGGGCAGAAGAGAATCCGGGATCTGGCTGGCGCACACTTCCTGTAGTAGCACATTTTGCGTACCATTGCTCACATAAACTTCAGCATCGTGTACAAACAGGTTTCGGAATGTGGCGAGGTCGGTGGGATCAAAATAGCCCACACTTCGTGTGAGTATTACAATGGGAGGTAGGCCGGTTTCAATGCTGCCTTCCACCACGAGCTTATGGGTGGTTTCGGGTAGATCAACCGTAATTTCTTTTTCACAACCGGTGTTGATGGATACCCACAAGAGCAGCATCAGAGGAAAGGGGAGCTGTATTTTCATGGTTTAAAAGCTAAAGTTCCACGTTACGGAGGGCAAGATAGGGAAGAGGCTTACCTGTTTGGCGGATACATCCAATGTTCCCTGGCTCAGATCTCCTTCGTTGTCGAAATAGATGAAGTAAGGATTGGCCCGGTTGTACACGTTGTAGATGGAAAAATTCCAGCTCGACCTGAATTTTCGGGGCACCCATTCTTTTTCGCCCGTATCGGGGTTGACCTTCTTTTTTCGTTTTCCCGGAGTATAGGTGGCCGATATATCAGCCCTGTGATAGGGGGCCATGCGGTTGCTGTTCCGGGGACCATATTCACTCACGATCTGCCCTTCGATAAAATAGCGGGAAACAGGGAGCGTAATGGTATTGCCGGTCGCATAAACGAATACGCCGCTAAAATTCCAGCGGTCGTTCAGCTGATGGCTGATCACCACTGATAAATCGTGACGGCGATCGTATTTGGCAGCAAATTCCAGACCGTTGTTGATCTCATCAAATTTGCGGCTGGTTTTCGACCATGTATATCCTACCCAGCCTGTTGTAGCTCCATAGCGTTTCTTCAGAAAAACTTCCAAACCATAGCTGTAGCCTTTTCCGAATACCAATTGGTTGTCGGGATTATCTCCCACATCGGCTTCCGGCACGGCACCTTCCCGGTATTCCACCAGGTTGTCCATGTCTTTGTAGTACACCTCTGCCGAAGCTTCCCAAAGGTTTTCCTTAAAATTCCGGAAGTAACCGATGTTGTATTGGCGCCCGGTTTGTGGTTTTACCCGATCCGAACTGGGCAACCAAATATCGGTAGGCAATGAAACGGCAGAAAGAGAAGCCAGATGCACGTATTGATAGTTTTGGGTAAAAGCCGTTTTTATCGAGGAATTCAACCCCAGTTTAAAACGCATCGAAACCCTTGGTTCGAGCCCGGAATAGTCTTTTACTTTTTTGCCGTTTGCATAGGATATGGTATCGGTGGTTGCAAAGTTTTCATTTTTCACATACCGTTCAAACGGGCCGACATGGGCAAAGTAGCTTCCTCTTAACCCGGCATTGATGCGCAGCCAATCCGTTACATCAAACTCATCCAGAATATAAACCGCACTTTCATGGGCATGGATGCGTGAAATATCGCCGGTATCGAATTCAACATCGCCCGATCGGGCCGAAGCATTGTTGGGCGTAAAGATGTGGTAGGTATAGTTGGTTCCAAACCGGATGTTATGGCGGAGGTTGGGATAATACGCCATATCGACCTTGAGGTTGGCGTCCCGGATGCCTGAAAAGAGTTTGAAATCAAACTGGCTTTGAGAGGCTTCAAATGCAAAGTTGTAATCGCTGTAAAGGGCGGTTGTATTCATAAACAGCTTGTCGCTGAACAGGTGGTTCCAGCGAATGGCCGTTGTGGTATTTCCCCAGGGAATGCGAATGCGAAAGTTAGAATTGGTATTGTTGTAGGTGAACACATCGCGTCCGAAATAGCCGGAAGCAAAAATGCGGTCTTTGTCTGAAATTTTGTAATTGATTTTGGCGTTGAGGTCGTAGAAATGATAGCCCGATCCTTTGAAGGGGGAATCTTTGGAAATAAAGGGATCCATCAGCACATCAATATAAGTACGTCGGCCGGAAACGATGAAAGAACTGGTGTCTTTTTTGATCGGTCCCTGAAGGGTCAGGCGCGACGAGATCAGTCCGATCCCGCCATCGGCATGAAAAGAGCGGTTGTTGCCTTCGTTCATATTGATGTTGAGCACCGATGCCAGTCTGCCGCCATAGTTGGCGGGCATGCCTCCTTTGATCAACTCTATGCTTTTTACGGCATCGGCATTAAAAACAGAGAAAAACCCAAAAAGGTGAGAGGCATTGTACACCACGGCTTCATCCAGTAAGATCAGGTTTTGATCCGGTCCGCCACCCCTTACGTAAAACCCGCTGTTTCCCTCGCCGGCCGATTGTACACCCGGTAGCAATTGAATGGTTTTGAGTACATCTACTTCCCCCAGAAAGGCCGGTAGTTTTTTGATCTTCTCCACATTCATTTCCACTTTGCCCATATCGGTACTGCTGGTATTCTTATCGTCTCGTTCGGCAATTATTTCTACTTCTTTGATCACGAGTTCTTTTAAGCCGAGGTCGAGGTTTTTCCGGAGGTCTTTGTTCAATTCGATCTCAAATTCCTGATCCTGGTATCCGAGAAAGGAATACACCACGGTATAACTTCCTTTATCCAGGGTTAAACTGTAAAAGCCATAGGAGTTGGCGGTGGTTCCTTTCAACAGGTCTTTTACATAAATGTTGGCTCCGAAAAGCGATTCTCCCGTTTTGGCATCTTTCAGATATCCGCTGAGGGTATATTTTTCCTGTGCATGAGCGTAAGAAACTCCAAAGAGAAAAAGAAGAAGGAAATAAGAAAAGTATTTCATAACTGTTCGATCGCCCCGAGGGTAAAAATGAAACGGCAAAAGTACCTCATTTTAAGCATTTGCAAATGTAAAAAAACCGAATTTTTTTGCGGTGTTTTACGTTTGTTCGCCTGAAAGACGTAGGAAACTGGTTTTTATTGTACAGCCATGCGGAATTGATATAAAAGAGTGCGGAACCAGGTGTGATCTTTTCGATATGAAAACCGGTTGTTCATGACCACCTGATCGAAGCGTAGCTCACCCGGTTCAATGGGTACACATCCGTTGCGGCTACCGGAGGAGGGCCCACAGTCCGATCCTGACCACGTTGTTTTGGTATCGGGAAGCTGTGAGAGATGGGATACGATCGCCTGAGTGCCGGGTATACCCGACTACATGGAGCCTGACGAACCACCGTGGTACGGGCCTGTATGTCCGGTGGTGTGAGGGACGTAAAATAAAGGCGACTTAGGCACAGCTACGCCACTCACTTGCTTAAAAAGGGAACCGATTTAAGATAACAGAAGCATATACGCATGTTTCGAACAAAAAATGGCAACGAATTATATTAAGAGTCCAATTGGGGAAGTGTAACTATAGAAAGGCTTTGTAATGAAAAAATAAAGGGGTATTTTTGGATAAATGTTATAGGCAGTTGATTAAAATATTATGAGATTAGCAATATTAATTTTCGGGGTTCAAAATTCAGGAAAAACCTCTACTTTCAAAAAAATAGTTCATAACTACAATGGGAAGCAGATTTCTCAAATGAGAATGGGATGGCAGAGAATTTTCTTAACCCCAAGTTTTAAGTATCTCAAATTAGACGCTTATTTTCTTCCGTCATCCCCTACCGAAAAAAGAACGCTAATCAAAGAACTACTTCCAAGCCAAAATTGGATTCCAAATGTTTTATTTATCGCTGAACAACTTAATGGCTCAAATTTACAAAACACCTTAAACTTTCTCAATAAAAATAACTTTAACATCCTTCAATACACTTTATCCAATCAAGTAGAACAAGGAGCTTGGGATCGGTATGATAGTTCAACAGAAAATACTAAACTTTCAGCAAGAGCAGACGAAATCATCATGGATATTAAATCCTTTATTAGTTCCAATGGAATAATTTAAGAAGGGTTTTTGGCAAACAGCCCCTCATTAATTTTTACAATTTATCCATGCGCTCCAATCCTTCCCACAAAATTTTTAGATTAAAAAGAGCATTCTTTTCAACTAGATGAATTCTTCGAAATAGCTGGATCAGATAAAGAATAAGGCTTTACGGGAATTAAAGAAAATGCACTACAAAAATAAAGCTAAACCCAACCTACCGCCGCTATATCGCCGGCTCATGCACTTTCCATATTTTTCGCATTTTCAGGAAATACCAAAAACGACTTACGGACCCCATTTTAATCGGTATAGCGCATCACCGGCAATCCAACAAACTCTACAAAGCCCGGATTTCACGTTTAGCTCGTTCTACAATTGTTTTGGCCGAATTGGAGCAATTTGCTCTTTTTTTGTTCGTTTTATTCATAGCATTATTTTTGTTATGGGTCTAACCTCCTGGTCTTTAAAATCCGGTCTTTAGCTACTGAAGGTTGGGTTCAACAAAAGATATAGATCATTTGGCGGGTAGTATTAGATTTGAGTATGGTAACATTTTATAAAACATATAGCGGTTTGATAGATTGGTGTTTCAAAACGACAACCCCCTATATGCAATTCATTAGATAAAATTTAAAACAACATGATGAGTTGCGAATCATATTTTGGATATATCGAAAAGCTGGGAGGAAATGGGTGGTTGAGAGTAAAATTAAATGACGGATTTACCTGGCCGCTTCCGGAGTTTTTAAAAGGACTTGTTACAAAGTCAGGTGATAGAGAAGAATTTGAAATATTGGAAGGTCGTTTCAAAGGTAAAAAGGCATCCGTTAAGAAAAAGGGTGGCGGTGGGATCAATGGGACTGGGATATGTCTTTTTTTGAAGATGATATCCGTAAAGGTCATCCATATAGAGGCGCTGCAGAAATGAAATTTTACATTAAATCAAAAAAACTGGAAATAAATGGTTTAGGTGAATTTAATGCCAAAACACAGGATTATAACCCGCCTCCAACAGGCAGGCATGACATAGAAATTCCATATGAGCCACATCCTTTAGGCGATGGATATACAGGACAAGCCAAATATGCAAAAACCTGGTTTAGAATTGGACATCATGGAGATCGATTCTTATATTGTGGTAGTATATCCGCTGGATGTATAACAGTAGAAGATATTCATAGATGGGATGAGATTTATAAACATCTTATTATATCAAGAAAAGGTTTTGATGGCATTGGAACAGTAGAAATAATAGATAAATGAAAAAATATATATATTTAGTCGTTGCACTTTTTCTTTTCAATCAATGTAATAAAATTAATCGTTCTTCCAGCGAGTGCGGAAGCATTATTAAAATCAATGAATTAGAAAGATTAAAAGTAAAAGATACGTTGTTAGATTTTTCGGCTACAACTGATTATGACCAAAATTTTAACTTTGATACGCTTAATGGGAATTTTATATTTTTATTCTTTAAGGACAACCCTAATGTGAAAGGTTATACTGTTCTTTTAAATGAAGAGATGAAAAGTAAAAATTTAGGAGAAAAAGTAATTTCAAAAGGAGGAGACTTGATTGTGAGCAATGAAGCAAAATTATTAAACCTTTATGGAATAGGACCGAACAAAAAAATTAAATTAACGGATAATGTACTTATTATAGCAG
>CALLUQ010000057.1 GCA_938010565.1 uncultured Flavobacteriales bacterium | reverse complement strand
TCGTGCTTATCGATATTTAGTGAGGATAGCTCTTGGTCGGAAATTTTTATTCCCTTGACGTATTGCTTTTCATCCAGATTTGCTTCTATGCTAAGGCCTTTTTCTGTTTTCGTATTACCGATTAAATTAATGATAGTTTGGTAGCTTTCCAGTGGCTTGCCTTTCCAATTCATACTGATGAAAGAGAACATCCTATGTTCGATTTTATTCCATTTGCTTGTCCCCGGAGGATAATGACAAACCGTAATTTCCAGCTTGGTTTCATTAGCCAAGTCCTGTAAGTGAAATTTCCATGCCCTGCTCCGGTTTCCATTACTCCCTCCGCAATCGGCACAAATCAATAATTTTTTTGAACCCGGATATTTATACTGACCAATATTCAGCCACCAAAGCCGAATACTGTTCACGGCAAATTCAGAGGTATCAGCTGAAATGCCCACATTGACAAAACCTTCATTATCGGCGATATCATATGTACCATAAGGAATAGCCATACCCTTAGCGTAAGATCGGAAATCATGATCTCGAACCTTGGGAGCTTCCCCTTTTTTATGCCATCCGGCACCTTGGTTCTTGAAATTCCCAATCATTTCTTTCTTTTTGGTATCCACAGAAATGACTGGTTGGTTTTCAGACATATACGTTTTTACCTGATCATTGATGTATTGAAACTGGGCATCCCTGTCGGGGTGATTGCCTGTACCGATCATTTTTTTATTTACCTGAAGCGAATAGCCCATCGAGTGAAGAAGTCTACAAATAGTCTGATGAGAAACACTGATCCTTTCTCTTTTTAACTGTGCAGAAATAGACCGGGTAGTTTTGCAAGTCCACTTCAATACTGACATTGGATCTCCCAATGTGGTTTCTTCCAAAATCCCTTCTAGTTTTTCTTTTATGAAATCATATTTCTGTTCTATTAACTTCCTGCCACTACCTTTTCTCCTGATCTGGCTAATTGGCAAATCATCTTGTTTCAACTCCTTGATCCCTTTGGTAATTGTTGTTCGTGAAATACCCGTGAGTTGACTGATTTGGACAATGCCTCCTCGACCTAATTCCAAGGCCTTCTCAGCAGCATATAGCCGTTTACCCAATTCATTTTGACATTCAAACAGCTTAAGCCAATAAGGCGATATATTCGGCATGGTCTCTCTTTTTTGCATACTCGAAGATAAACAAAATGTTCAACTTATTTTTTGACAAAGCCTTAGAAGCCCCACGGGGTAAAAAATGGAACAGCGATAACGGAAAAAGAGCAGGAGTGCTGCTCAAAACGTTTCACGGATCCATAAAACCGTACCCAACTTTACCCGAAAAGAGAAAACGCATAGCAGGGAGATAAAGCCAAACGAAAAAAAGCGGAATGGGATGCTCAATACCCGGAGAGGCTGCTCAAAATTGAAAGGCGTTGGTTCTGATGTGTGCGTCCGTTTTCTTCGCTGATCATCATTTCATGCCATGGGCGAATATAGAAACAATGGCTTATTTTATGTAGGGTTGATGCTCTGTTCTTAAAATAAATACGTTAATGACTTTAATAGAAAAGCATAAAAAAAGATATACAAAAGCGGACTAAAGATGACCAGAAAAAAGTGGGGCAATGCCGAACGTTTGGAATACGCACTTAGATCAAAGCCATGGCCGAATTTTTCTTTATCAAGAAACTTCTTTACGTATCTGTTCATTAGTATACCAATAGCAAAAGCAAATAGGAGTAAAATAATCAGGATGATACCCCTCGAATTGGGGTATTGCTTCAAAGAGAAACCATTGATGATCCCCATTTTCATTAACATTGCGATTGTGATGGTCAGTACTACGGCAATCAGAGCGAGTATATCGCCCACCAATATTTCCCGAGCAACTTTTTTTGCTCGTGCAGGGCTACTCCAAAAGTAGAGCCCTAAAAACCTCGATTTATAGCAATAATAGATCGTTTTTTTAACGATTGAAGACCTAGTAGACCCCTTCATATAACTTCAGCCTGCCATAATTATTTTCAACCCATCCATCTAGTCGTTCACCTATTGATCGTCCTGATATGATCTTTGTACCGATATCAGCGATAAAATAAACACCCGAAAAAATGACTCCAACCCCTGTAGCTGATGCACCCAAAAAAACTGCATTCACAACATGTGAAGGTTTAATTTCGCCTGTAAGGCCTATGTCAGCAGCAA
Source organism: uncultured Flavobacteriales bacterium (assembly GCA_938010565.1). GTDB lineage: Bacteria > Bacteroidota > Bacteroidia > Flavobacteriales_D > CALLUQ01 > CALLUQ01. Next base: position 13,422 of record CALLUQ010000057.1, on the reverse strand, counting down.
GCAAAAATCTACCTGCATAACTCATGGCCGAAGGGAATATGGCTTTTGCCTTTGCGGATGATTGAAACGTAGATCGATGATGCCTGACCAGGTTGTTTTTCCAATGAGACGCTCCATTGCTCATCTTTTTCCACGGGTGTGTAACGGTTCCGTTTTTTTGGAAATGCCAGAGTTCATTCGACTTTAATAACTTTCTTCTTCTGATGTCTTCAAGGCCGATTATTTCTTTTCCGATGTTCAACCCTTGCATAACACTTTGAACAGAAGAAGATTGATTCCTGAATTTTTCGCCAAAATTAGAATTAAAAGGACCGAAACTCTTTTGCTTATTGGGTTGATGAAAAATTTCATCCATTCGCGATTTGGACGATCGTTTTTTTAAATCGCTATTTATACTTCTGCATGTTAACGGCTCATCCGGTATTTCTTCAGCAAGGAAAAAAACTAAAGTCGGCATTACAATTTGTATTTTTTGACCGATTTGTAATTCTTTGGGTTTAGCATTAGGGTTTAATTCTTGTAAAGTGCCATGGGGGATTCCCCATTCAATTTCCAAATCCCAAAAAGTATCTCCTTTTTTTATTGTGTAGATGTTTTCTTCGTGCATAGCGGTTGTATATTTTTTCACCTAGTAAGAAACGCTTCATCGCTATCGGCCCTTGTGTTCGCAAAGCATAATTTAAAGGAAAAGCAAAAACGAAACTGGCAGACGAACAAGGTAATAAAATCCCTCCATGTTATCAACAAAAGGTCGGTGAACAACGCATTGAAAAGAAGGTGTTATCGTTTTCCCAGATGAGCCCAATGCATTGGGCTCATCTGTTTTTTTAGTTTGGTGTGTATGTTTTGAGAAAAAACAGTTCATTCGATTTTTTACAGGTTTAGGAGTCTCGATTCTGTTGGCTATCGCTGTTTGCGGAGCCGATCCATGGAGTGAGATGGAAAGTGCATGGCAACATAAAACAGGATGGGTCAAAACGCTTCCTGCATCGGCCTCACTGGCATTACCGGCTTGAAAGAAAACGCAGAAAAAGGGCAACCAATGGCCGGAATTTCATGGGGCGATCGAAAATAAACTACACGGGGCCCTCTCAGATGTGGCATTTCATGAAGATCACAACAAAAAGAGAAAAGAGTACACTGCTCAAAACGTTTCACGGATCCATAAAACCGTACCCAACTTTACCCGAAAAGAGAAAACGCATAGCAGGGAGATAAAGCCAAACGAAAAAAAGCGGAATGGGATGCTCAATACCCGGAGAGGCTGCTCAAAATTGAAGTGCGTTGGTTCCGGAAAGCGGGTGCTCGATTTTCTTTTTTCAAAAAAATGAACGGCCCTCGCAGCTTTTTCAATACAGGCTGTGTCTCCTCTAGCATCAGGCTCTCATATAACTCACAAGATCAGTCTAAACTATTACACATTTTATAGTAGGTTATCATGTTAAAAAAGGAAAAGAATATTCATTTGCTTCTTGATTTGTTCATGTTGAACAGTGCTTTCCTTTCCGGCTTTTTTCTTCGCTTCGGAAACCTAGATAAACTGGGACATAGCGAATATCAATTGTTGTTTTTATTGGTCAATGCCACTTGGGTGGTGGTATTTTTTGCAAGCGGCTACAATTTCGACAACCGGCGTATCAAATTGTCGCAGATCTTTTTTGATTTCACCCGGTTCTGGCTTCTCAACCTGCTCATCACCCTGGCATTTGTCACCATCATTAAAGGTCATTTCTATTCCCGTTACTTCATCATGTATGATTATATGGCTTTTCTTTTTTTAGGAGGCATGGCCAGACTGGGGTTTCAGATGTTCCTCCGGCGCAAACGTGCACAAGGCTTTAATTACCGGCGCATCATTATGGTGGGGGTCAACGATTATTCCGTGTCTTTTATTGACGAACTGAATAACCACCCCGAATACGGTTATCGTTTTATGGGCTTTTTTGATACAGGCAATACCAGCCAAAAAAAACAAAATAGCGCACTTAAAGTAAATAAGCTAGACGATGCTTTCGATTATCTGATCGATGAGGAGATCGACGAAATTTTTGTTTCCACGCTCGACTATTCCGACCAATTGCGCTCCATCATCACCTTTTGTTACCTGAACAACATCAAAGTGAATATTATCAATGAGCTGATCAACCGGCTCAACAATGATCCGTTAACCATACAGCTGGACAACAGCGGTCTCAACTCCATCCTTACCGTAAAAGATGATTCCGTACGGCACACCGTTGCCAAGGTATTAAAAAGAGGGTTTGATATTATTGGTTCTTTATGTGTGATCATTGGGTTTTTGTCGTGGGCGTATCCCATTCTGGCTTTGCTGATCAAACTGGAATCACGCGGACCGGTATTGTTTATTCAAAGACGTTCCGGTCTCAACAACCACAGTTTCAATTGCTGGAAATTCCGCTCCATGGTTGTAAACCAAGGCTCCGATCATAAACAGGCAGAAAAAAACGATGCCCGCATTACCAACATCGGTCGTTTTTTGCGCATGACCAACCTCGATGAGTTTCCTCAATTTTTTAATGTTTTGAAGGGCGATATGTCCATTGTTGGGCCACGCCCCCATATGCTGGCGCATACCGATTACTATTCCGAACGCATCCAAACCTATATGGAGCGGCACTGGATGAAACCCGGCATTACCGGATTGGCACAGGCCAAAGGATTCAGGGGAGAAACCCGCGAATTGCGGCAAATGGAAAACCGGGTAGAACAAGACCGCATTTATGTTTACCACAGAAGTTTGGGGCTCGACCTTCGGATCATAGGGATGACAGCCTGGAACATGCTCACTTTTCAAAAAAGCGGAGCCTGATTTCCTTCTGTTCCATTTATTAATACTACTTTTCCGTTTCAGGTAAGGGCATTGGGTAAGGAAAAGAAGTGGTGATCCGGAGAAGCAATCTGAGATATAAAATGGGCAACAATTTGCACACCAGAGAATTGTTGAAAGGAGGCGGTATTGCCATGCTGTATCGCATCGTCAATATGGTGATGAGTTATGTACTCATGCTGGTAATTGTACAAGCTTTCGGAAAAGACGGCATTGGAAGCTACAACCTTGTGATTGCCTGGGGAAGCCTGGTTGCATTGCTGGGAGCTTTTGGCTTAAATACATCCTTAGTACGTTTTGTAGCTGCTTATCATGCCCGGGAAGAGCACCGGAACATCAGGTCCTTGTACCGGGCTACTCTGCAGCTCACTTTGCCGCTTGGTATTCTTTTGGGTGCCATTTTGTTTTTTTTGTCGGATGTACTGGCCACCTGGATTTATGAAGATGCCAGCCTGAAAGTTCATTTTATGATCATGGCCGCCAGCATTCCGTTTTTGGTGTTGGCTACTATAAACGTTGAATTTCTGAGAGGCTGGAAGCTGATTGTTTGGTCGGAGTTTTTTCGCAACCTCAGCATAACCCTCATTACCTGGGGGGGTACTTTTTGGGCCTTGTTTTATTTCAACGTCTCTTTTTTGCCCATTTTATTTTACGGCTTTGGTGCTTTGATTGCCGCTGGTGTTACCACCATTTTAATTCGTAATCAATTGCGTATCCGTTGCAGAGAAACCAATCCGCCTCCTACCGAAAATTTTTCCTTTCGCAAATACCTCACCACTTCTTTTCCGATGATTCTATCTGCATTTACACAAATGTTGAACAGCCGGTCAGACATCATTATGCTGGGGTGGTTCCATTCCACTGCTTTGGTGGGAGTGTACGGCGTTGCCTGGAAAGTAAGCATGCTTTCGGAGTTTGTAATCAGTGCTTTAAAAACCATTGCAATGCCCAAAATATCCGAGTTGTTTTGGACCAACCGAGAGACCGAACTGCGTCAGATGCTAAGGTTGTCAACCCTGCTTATATTTCTTTCCGGCATTCCCATCACTCTGATATTGCTGCTTTTTCCCGAAGCCATACTTCGTTGGATAGGCGAAGGCTTTGAAGAAGGAGCTACTGTTTTGCGCATTTTGGCCCTTTCTCAATTTATAGGAGCTACTGCGGGCTTGGTAGGCGCTTTTATGAACATGACCGGAAACCAGAAAGTTTTTGTCCGATTTGTCGGCAGTGCCACAGCAATTCATGTGGTTTTGAATGTGATACTCATTCCATATTTTGGAATGGAAGGAGCAGCGATCGGAACCCTGATCAGTACACTGATCTGGAACATTGGCGGGGCCATTTACATCTATCGTAAATACCGTATCGCTACTTTTTTGCAACCGTTTAAAAAACCATCCTTACATGATCATTGAATATAAAAACAAGCCGGTAAAAGTGCCGGATGTATTGATGGTGGGTGCGGCCAAAAGCGGAACAACTTCCCTTTATAAGCACCTTTCAGCCCATAAAGGCATCTATTTTCCGGAAAACAAAAAAGAACCCTTTTATTTTTCTTTCGGAGGAAAACGGCCGGAGTTTGAAGACCAAAATTTTTTGCAACATCTGGTTTGGGATACAAAAGAATACCTCGGTTTGTATGCGAATGCCGGTGAAGACCAACTGCTGGTGGACGGATCAACTTCTTATTTGTACCATGCCGATCGTTGCATTCGGAACATCCGGGAATTGTACGGCAAAGCAGCTGAAAACATCAGGATCATTGTCATCCTCCGGAACCCGGTAGAGCGTGCATGGTCGCATTACAACTATTTGTTGCGCAACGGGAAAGAGGATTTGCCCTTTTACGAAGCCATCCGGCCGGGTATCATCCAATTCCGAAAGAACATCCGCTGGGGGTATGATTATCTTGCCTACGGAGAATACCATCGGCAAATACAAGCGTATCAACGTCATTTTAAGCACTTGTACATCTGCCTTTTTGAAGACTTGCAGCGCCCCCAGTTGTTGCTGAACGATTTGTTTGCTTTTCTGGGCCTGGACCCCGTTGAAGTGAATACCGATCTGAAAGCAAACCCTTCCGGAGTACCCCGGAACAAAACTATGGTTCACTTGTTGTTGCGGAACAAAATGTTAAAATCGGGTGTCAATGTATTGCCTTCCGGGATCAAACAAAAATTGCTGAATCGCCGGGATAAAGTGTTGGAAAGATTTCTCACCCGAAAGCGCCTCGACCCAAAGATCAGAGCACAGCTCAATGCCCATTACGAAGAAGGCATCCGCGAATTGAGTGTGTTGCTGAACCGCGACCTATCCCATTGGTTGCTATGAGTGTTCACATTCCCAAAGATGTAAACTTGCCCTCCTTTTTGGTGGTGGGCACCGCCAAGGCAGGTACCACTTCCATTTATCATTACTTACGACAAGACCACCGGTTGGCCATTCCCGTAAAGGAAACTTTTTTTTATTCCCGATCGGTGTTTATGCAAAACCATCTGCCTTATCCGCAACAGCGCCCCAAAACCGAACTCATACTGGATGAAGCCGAATACCTGAAACATTACCGGAGCCTGGCAGGTAAAATGGTAGGAGAAATAGGAACGGGGTATTTGTATCACCACAAAACAGCGATCCCCGAAATTCGGAAATACCTTGGAGATCAGGTAAAGATCATCATCCTCCTTAGAGATCCGGTGCAACGGGCTTTTTCATCCTACCAACATTTTCGGAAAGACCTGCACGAAACAAAACCGTTGGAAGAGGCATTGGAACTGGAGAGCACCAGAGCCGCACAAGGATGGGATTTTATGTGGCAACACCGGGCACTGGGGCATTATACCGAACAGGTAAAGGCGTATTTGGATGTTTTTGATCAGGTGCAAATCTTTTTTTACGAAGACCTGCAAAAAGATCCGGAACAATTTATGCGCCAATGGTACGGCTTTCTGGGATTAAAAATTCCGGAAAACATCGATTACCGGAAAAAGTACAATACTTCGGGAAAAGTAAAATCCAGATCAATACAGCGTTTCATTACCCATGAAAACGCATTAAAAAAGTGGCTTCGCCCGGCATTTCGTTTCTTTTTTGGGAAAGAAAAAAGGGCACACATCCGGAAATATGTGAAAACAAAAAATATGGGGAACAAAACCGCCTTGCTTTCCCATCAGAAAGAAAACTTAGAAGCTTATTACAAAACCGAAACCACACAACTGAAAGGGCTGTTAGGCATACCGCTGCCCTGGGACCCTACGGATGAAAGAACGAGTGAACATGTTTAAGGCCCCGCGGATCAGATGGATCTATGGAAGCGAAGACCTGCATCAGCTCATGGTGAGTAAGGCACTGTTGTACTTTCTTTTTCTTTTTGTCAACCTTACGTTGACCTACCGGGTAATGCTGTCGAGTACTTTTTCGCACATCATCGGTGTGTTGGAACTGATTTATGTGGTGTTGCTGGGTTTGTATATGGGCTATCGATTAATGGTGCGGGTGCTGGCACAAAATTTTAAGATCAATTCCTTTGAAATTTTGCTTTTGCTCATTTCTGTTTTTCCATTCATTTCTGCGGTAGCAGCTAAAATTGAGTTTGGTCAACCGTTGTTGTTTGGTTTACTTGCCTTCAAAGATTTTTATCTATGCTATGGTGCTTTGGTGCTCTACGGGATGTTGCGTAGGGGTGAGATCAGTTGGGAATTGGTAGAGCGGGCGTTTTTGGCGGTGGCTTGGTTCAATCTGCTTTTTTTTTACGGCATGTCGCTGTTTACCAATGCTGCTGCCCATCAGGATTCGCTCATTGCCGGGTCGCAGGCAGCCAAAGGTGGAGAGGTGTATTATCGTTTCAACATGGCTTTTATCTTTTTTGGCACCATTTATTATGTGGTAAAAGCCAGCTATCGCAAGTCGGCTTATTATCTGTTGTTGGCCGGTTTGTTCCTCATTTACATTGTTTTTTTCCGACTCGACCGGACTTCCATTGTAGTGGTGTTGGCTGCTGTGGTCGCTTTTTTCTTTACGGCAACGAGTTATAAAATGCGGGTCAGAACATTTTTCCGGATCGCAGTACCCGGTCTGTTGGGTTTATTATTGGCCTACCTGGTTGTTCCGGAGGTTTTTGAGAAATATATACTCATGTTTAGCGAAGCCATACAAACCGTAGAAGGGCAGGCGGCAGCAACCGGGCAATCTTGGTTACGGCAACATGAAATGGACCTTGCTATCCGCTACATTGATAAACATCCTTTTTTGGGGAACGGACGATTGAGCAACCAATGGCTGGAAGGCGGTTACAGTAATTTTATGGGCTTTTTCTACCCTTCCGATATTGGGTTTATGGGGCAGGTTTTTATGTACGGATGGTTGGGAGCTGTTTTGCTTTACAGCCAGTTTTTGTTTGCTCTGTACTACATCCTGAAAACGCGTGGCACTCGTAAAAATATTTTTCAGGTAGCATGTAAGTTTTATTTGTTAGCTTTGTTTCTGGATGCCCTTACCAACGGTTTTCTTACCACTTACACCGCACAGTCGCTTACTGTTGTTATGCTCGTTTTCTTCTTTTATCAGAAAGGAGAATGGCTTCATCACGCGCAAAAGAGATCAAAAAATGAAGGCCCTTTTTTACAAGCCACTTAAAGTGTTGATGGCAGGGTTTACCTTGTTGCTTTTGCAAAGCAATACCGGATGCAAATCCCCTGCATCGGTTCCGGAACTTGAACCTGTTGAGATCGGGCATAGGTTACAAGTAACAACAGACAGTGTAACGGCTATGAAACCGTTGCAATATGGTTTTAATACGGCCAATTTTTTTCACTATTACCAACCGAAAGACCAGGTACTAACAGCTTACCTTGATGCATTGAAACCTGCCGTTTTGCGCTTTCCGGGAGGAACGGTGGCCAATTTTTACCACCCGGAAGAGAAAGGCTATGGTTTCCGAGATGCCGATATTCGTAAAATAGCAGGAAGCAAAATGTTTCAAACCATGCGTAAAAACCTGGAAAAGGAGCAATTGTATATCCGGAAAGGTTACATCAAAAAAAATTTTATCCATTCCTTCTCTCAGCTGGCGAAAAAGATGAAAGCAAAAGTGGTGTATGTAGCCAACCTGTTTACAGGAACAGATGAAGAAATACGGCTGGCTATACAAACCTTGCTCAACAATGGGGTAGAAGTTATTGGCGTGGAATTGGGGAATGAATACTACCTGAAAGCTTATGCATCTGTTTATCCGGATATAACTCCGTATTTGAACCGGGCACAACAAACGGCGCGTTTGTTGCGCCAACATTTTCCGGGCATTCCACTGGCTGTAGTGGCTTCTCCTTGTCCGGCAGTAAAAAAAATGAGACCGTCAAAAGCTGCAGCCGCAGACCGATGGAACCACCAACTGGCACAAGCGGATTTTTACGATGCCTATGTTACACATTTGTATGCACTGCCCAAAGCCTGTGTTTCGGAAAACAATACCGAATCCCTTTTTAAATGTGCATTGGAATCGACCACACAATATTGCCGGGAGGGGTTATCTACTGCCATGCATTACTACACCTCTGTTTTTGGAACAAAGCGTAAAACTTGGGTAACAGAGTGGAATGTACAAGGTGTTTTTCAATACTTCGGAAATACTTTTCTACAAGCGGCTTATTATGGTGAGTTTGCCACTGCTATGCAACAATATCCCACCATTGAAATGGCTGTCCATCACAACTTACTATCCGGCGGTTCGGGATTTAATTTAATAGGAAAAGCCAATAAGCAACAGGAATTAAAAGAGGGGAATAAATACGTTCGGCGTTTAACCTATCATGTAGCCCGGTGGCTTCAGCCTTTGTATCGGGATGAAGTTACCGTTCTGAAAATAAAGGGTGTGGAGCAATTAACCAGTCATTTTTATCTGGCAGCATTTCAAGATAAAACACGAAACAAAGCCTGGTTATTGATGATCAACCGCTCGGGTCGGCCAACAGAACTAAAAGCGCTGCGCTTACCCCAATCCTGGAGCCATAAAGCAGTACATGCAAGAAGTTTGTCGGCAGTCAAGCCCTCCGCGGGGATAGGAACCAATCCGATTTACAAAACACCGGACCAGGCTCCGAAATTGATCCGAAAGGAAACAACCGTAGATCCGGAGCATTTGCAACTGGAAGGATATTCCATTCAATTCCTCGAATTCAATTTGATAAATTAAAGAAAACCACGCTTACCTTTTTACCAAAGTTCGTGTCTAGTTACTACAAGAAAACAATATCAGAACCCATGCAACGGAAAAGGCATACACGCAAAGTGCCCAATTTTTTTGTGATCGGAGTGGTAAAAGGCGGTACCACCTCTTTGTACCATTACCTGAACCAGCACGAAGAGGTGTACATGTCGCCGATAAAAGAAACCAACCACTTTGCAAGTGCAGATATGTACCGTGAACAATTTACGCACGAGTATGCCTTATCCACCCGGATCGATCTGCCCCGGTATTTTAAACGTGGTATGCCGGAACCGATTCACATTGCACATGTAGACGAATGGTCCGATTATCTCGAATTGTTTTCCAACGTTACCACCGAAACGGTCATTGGAGAGATATCCAACTCTTACATGGTTTGCCCGAGTGCCGCAGGTCGCATACACGCTACTTTTCCGGATGCAAAATTGCTGGTTTTGTTGCGCAACCCCATCTCCAGGATCTGGTCGCAATACCTCATGAATTTACGCGAAGGCAGAACAGCCGAAAAAGATTTTTTGAACGAAATTACTTCGGATTATAAACAAGAAGTGAAAGGCTGGGGAGTTACCCATTTGTACCACGAGTTGGGCCTTTACGCCGCACAGATCGAGAACTTTTTGACTTATTTCCCCCGGGAACAACTGAAAGTACTGGTTTTTGAGGATTACAAACAAACCCCCGAATTGGTGTTGAAAGAGGTCTTTGAATTTCTTGGAATTAGCAACCATCAGACCATTGATTTTTCCCAAAAAATGAACACCGCAGCCATGCCCCGCTATAAAAAGCTGAACGATATTCTGGTGCGAACCGGAGTATTAAAAAAAGTAAAAGGTTGGATGGGAAAAGGAATGCGCCAATCGCTCAAGGGTTTCATTTATACCGATAAAAATATACCCAAGATGCCGGAAAACGCCCGGGAGTACCTGATCGATTTTTACAAAAAAGATATTGCCCGGCTTTCGCAGTTGCTCCACAGAGACTTTACCGACTTGTGGCTGAACCAGAAACAAGAAGCATGATGAAAAGCACCCCGGAAAACCGAAATTACTTTATTGTGGGAAACTCCAGAAGCGGCACTACGATGATGATGCGTATTCTGGGGCAACATTCGGCCATTCATGCGATCAATGAACCGCATTTTTTTGAAACCATGTGGGCGCCGAAAGACCAGGATGTTTTGTTGAAAAAAACAGCAGCAGCCGGTTTACTTCTCAAGTTGTTTACCGTGCAGAGAAAAGGTTTTTTTGCTCCGAAAAATGCAGGCGATTTTCAGGAAGAGATCGAAACCCTGTTGCAGACCGTACCGGATCACAACCGAACCCGGTTGGTCCTTTTCCAAACTTTTCTTCAGTACGAAGCCCTTCAAAATTCCAAAACAACTCCTTGTGAAAAAACGCCCCAAAATGTGTTTTATCTGAAAGAATTGCTGACTTTTTTTCCGGAAGCAAAGATCATTAACATGGTACGCGATCCGCGTTCGGTTTTGCTTTCGCAGAAAAAAAAATGGAAGCGCAAATTTTTGGGCGGTACATTTCTGACCTGGAGGGAGATGCTACGTCTGATGATCAATTATCACCCCTTAACCATTGGCCGGTTATGGAACTCCTCCGTTTCGGCAGGGCACGCTTATCGGCAACATCCCAGTATTTTACACCTCCGGTTTGAAGACCTGTTGGAAACCCCCGAAGTTACTGTAAAAGAAGTGGCCACATTTCTGGGAGTGGATTATGAAAACCGCATGCTTCATATCCCGTATGCAGGCTCTTCGCTCGAAGCCGACCGGAAATCAACCAAGGGCATTCGCACGGCACGTGCCGATAGTTGGAAAGGAAAGCTTTCGGCAACGGAAATTTTCTTTTGTCAGCTCGTATGCCGGAAGCATATGAAAATATGGGGGTATGCAACCGTAAAAGTGTCTCCAAACCCGATCCGGGTGTTATGGAACCTGATCATTTTTCCGATAAAGATCGTGCTGGCCTTTTTTGTGAACATCAAACGCATGCGCAGCATTTTTGATGCACTTCAACGCCGCCTGGCCAAATCATAAAAGGGATGAACGCACCATTGAACAAGGTTTCCATTTTTGGTTTCGATTTTGTTTCCGACCAAAACTACCAAAAGGTATTGGATCAATTGAAACAAAGAACCAACCTCAACCCAGATCAACTCCCGGTAATGATTACACCCAATGTAGATCAGGTAGTGAAATACCAACGTGCTGCCAACCTGGAGTTATATGCGTTTTTTAAACGTGCCAAATACATCTTTCCGGATGGCCAGCCTTTGGTAGCGGTAAGCCGCCTAAAAAAGAAGAATAAACGCCTCTTAAAACGCCTTACGGGAAGCGATTTTTTTCCTCTGATCTGGGATCAGATCAAAACGGAAAACGAAAAAGCAGCCTTTATTGTTTCGGAAGAAAAGGTAGGCAAAGACCTACAGGCCGAACATGCCCGATCTTCTTTTTATATACCGCCTTTTTACCATACGGAAGTAGAAAAAGAAGCGAAAATGGTACTGCAAAAATGCCTAGAACATCTGGAGCAGCACCAACCGCAACACCTGTTTATTGGCCTGGGCTTTCCCAAACAGGAACAACTGTGCATGGCCATTTTACAGGCCTTACGATCGAAAGGAAAAACCGTTCCGTTCATGTATTTGCTTGGTGCTTCCATGGAGTTTTATACCGGCAACCGGGCAAGAGCACCAAAAATTTATCGGATACTGGGGGTCGAATTTTTGCACCGCCTGTTCAGCGACCCCAAACGCATGGCACGTCGCTATCTCGTCGACGATCTGGCCTTTCTTCCCATGGCTTTGCGTGAGTTGGTTCGCTGATTTAAATTTTCCTGCTCCGGAAAGGTGCCTGTAGCGGATCCGTAAGCCGTTGGCAACTTCACGTACTGAATTTGCTTTGGTCGGATGGTAAAACGTATCCCTCCGTCCAACCCCCATCTTTTACCGTCTGTTTCTCTGTTCTAAGTTTGTACCCAACAAGCAAAGGACAAAAAGCCACGATGATGGATGGATGCAACTTAGCCCTTTTGGAGAAGGTTTTGTTTTCTTAGATTATGCCTTTCTGTCCTTTAGATAAAGTAATCATGCAGCCTAACAAAATCAAAAGGGAGAATCTATCCTTTGGACCCGGATTTGATTGCCAAATTGATCTTTTCCTTGTTGCCTGAACAAAAGAAGGTGAAACTGACCATAGATCGTACCCATTGGAAATTGGGCCGTATAGATATCAACACCTTCATGCTCGGGGTAGTTTATCAGGGAGTGGCTTTCCCCTTGCTTTTTACCCTATTCGTATCCGAAATAATTTCAAGATATTCATTCCACGAAAGGGAAAGGAAATAAAAGCTTCCTGGTTGTTCAACGATCTGAAGGTAGGGCAGTACAAGCATTACACAAAGATTGTGTCCTTAAAAGGACAGTTGTGTTATTTCTCGGGATGCAAGCTAAAGAACGGTGATTTCCTGATTATTATCTCTTTCAACAAGCCAGAACAGGCTCAGAACGATCATGCACAGCGCTGGCAGATTGAGATGTGCTTCAAGGCAATGAAATCCAGTGGGTTTGATATTGAAAAGCTTGTACTGTTGGTAATGATTGCCTTTGTTTGGTGCTACAAGGTAGGGATATATCTGCATCAACATATCAGACCGATTAAGATTAAAAAGCATGGAAGAAGGGCAAGAACACTATTCAAATATGGGTTAGATTATATTGCTAATTGACTACCTTATACAGAATCACGCAACTTTCTCTAAATCAGTGATCTCCTGTTCTTTTCCTTGATGAAAAGCACCAAAAATCAAGGCGGAACCTGTTGAGGCGACCCACTAGCGCTATTGCGTGGCTTCACGACCCAAGCGGTGATGGATTTGGGTGGGTATGAAATAGTGCGGTGGCCGGTGAAGTGCGGTGCAACGAAAGGAGTTGAAGTGGTGCCGGGGTCGTTTCACTCACTGCATAGCACAGTGGGTACCCCGCACAACAGCTTAGGCCGATGAATGGAAAGGTGCTTTTTTTGGGGGTTCCTAAAACCACACTAGAGCATTCAATGCCAGTGCTTAAGACGGTCTCAACTGCGCATTGATACTAATTTAACATCTGCTTTTGATTTTATACAGATGCTAGTTTAAGGGAAAAAACAGAATAAAATACATCCAAATCACACAAGGTTGGGACAGACTCTCAACTACGCACTGCCTCATGTATTCTGTCCTAAAGAAAGGAGCCGATGACCGTTGGGGGACTATGCACTTCGGTTCTTAGCTAACGTACAGCTAACAAATCTACACAATCGCGTTGGTTATCATCTTGATCCTTGCCCCAATCGGTACACATTTCA
>CALLUQ010000056.1 GCA_938010565.1 uncultured Flavobacteriales bacterium | reverse complement strand
TCAAATTTACGTGGAGCGCATTGCATTAGTGCGAAAATACATCGAAAAAGACCCAAAAAGGCGGTTTGTACAGCTTCCCAACCGCTATTTTGATCCTTACAACCCCAGTGGTTTTTCCGGAACAAAAAAATGGCATCAGATGGATCGGAAGCGTAGGCAGGAAGTGCAGGTCAAACTCATCTTACACGCCCAAATCAGGCGGTTTCTGAACAACGAGAAAAAAGAACCGTCCAAACAAAAGCCTCCATTGCAACTGTTTCGGGAATGCGAACAACGTATCGGCAAACTGAGGGATCCGTCCCTGCTCGAACAGTTCCATGCAGCAGTATTAAATCCAACTATCCACCAAGCGGTTTATACTCATTAAAATTGACAAGATGAACAAAAGAAAAACAGGGCTTAAAGCCCGGATACAAGGATACATGAAAGAGGTAACCACAGATGTATTCGGCTATGAGAAAAAAGTAGTCGATAACGTTGCCACTTACCTGGAATCCCTTTCCAAAAGCAGCGGCATTCCGGTTAGCGATTTACACATCCGGATCGCCCAACCACAAGGCAAACCGGAAGCTCACATTTACCATCAGGACAGATACTATCAGAGCAGACATGTAAGGCAGGCAACTTTTAACGAATTGGCGAACTTCTTTATAGCTGAGGGGGCAAATGTGCTGTTCGATATGGAGGCAAAAATCAATCGGGGCATTTATGTCTGCCTGGCTTTCTACGCTGAAGAAAATAAGCTGCCCTTGCATGAGTTGGACATCAGGATTTCCAAGCCTGCGGCTGGTGTTATGGTTGCTGTTTGCCATCGAGGTGGGTTTGTCAGCAATATTCCCATCAAAACACTTATAAAACATTTCAGGGGATGAAACCGGCAAGTTTCCATCTATCCGATAAAAACCAAAACACACACAGATGCAACAAACACCCAAAGGAGGTTGGAAGCTCATACGGGATTCCTTTTCAAAACTCATTGTCTGGTTCAAAGACGGAAATATCAGAACCTTTTATTCGATCGACTGGAAGCACCGCTATTCCAGGCAAAGGGATAAGAATATCGGCCTATACCGCTTGCGCAAATTGATTACCGGATGGGGCAATAAGGCCGAAGGTGCAGAGATATACGACAAGGCATCGGGCAAGCGCGTTGCGAGGTTTTATGAAGGTGCGGAAATGGATCCGGTTGATGACGAAGACGACTAACCATGCAAGCGAATAAAATTTACCAGGGAGACTGTCTTGAACTGATGAGAAAAATTGAAGGCAACAGCATTGATATGATATTATGTGACTTGCCATACGGAGCCACTAAAAACAGTTGGGATCATTGTATTGACCCAAAACTGCTGTGGGAAGCCTATGACCGCATCCGAAAACCCAATGCTGCGGTAGTCCTCTTTGGGCAGGATAAGTTCACTGCTTCCATGATGCTGTTTCGTCAAGACATTCACCGGTACAACTGGATTTGGGAGAAGGGACGACCAAGCGGATTCCTTAATGCAAACAAAATGCCATTAAGAAGCCATGAGGACATCATGGTATTCTACGATAAACTTCCGGTCTATCATCCGCAAACGACACTCGGCAAATTCAATCATCCAAGAGGTCAACGTGCAGCTCTACAGCAAAACAACAACTATGGAAAATTTAACGGCATTGACACAGGAAAAGGATCGGGAGAAAAACTGCCTAAAAGTGTGCTGTATTTTGACAAGTCCCATCCACCAGTACATCCCACCCAAAAACCAATAGATCTGCTTCGCTACCTGGTAAGAACATACACCAACAAAGGAGCTTTGGTATTGGATAACTGCATTGGCTCTGGAAGTACGACCATTGCCTGTGTAAAGGAAGGCAGAGCATTTATTGGAATAGAAAAGAATCCCAAATACGTGAAGTTGGCTACAAGCAGGCTCACTGCCATACAACAACAACCGGAACTAAAGTTTGAATAATATGAGAACCATAAGAAAATTATACGAGTTGCTTGACAGCAACAAACCTTTTGAGGAAAAATACCCTCAATGCCAGGAGCAAGATGGCAAAGTCCACATCCTTTATGTGGCTCCGTGCCTGAACGGAACCGGCTTTTACAGAATGATCGCCCCGATGCTCGAATTGAATAAAACAGCTACTCATTCCGCTATTCTGACTGGTATCCACAAATGGAATTTCAACAAGCAATTTGAGGACTATGACAACCCCATTGACAGGCGGTTGATCGAATGGGCTGATTATGTCATACTACCGACCACTTTTTCAGATACCGGGTACATCAAAAAATCTATAAGAGCCATTAACGATCAAGTACAGTTTGTGATGGACTTGGACTGTCTGCATCACCAGTATCCTGAAAATCAACCCAATTACAAAAAAATATCGACCGTACACAAACAGATGCTGCTTAAAAACATCGCTGGAATGAACATGGTAACGGCAGCTTCGCAAGGGCTGATCCACTATTATGAAAAGCAGTTGGCAGACAACTATCCCACTTCAAAAGTGTACCTGGAATATCAGCCCAACCTTATTTCCGATGTTGGTTTTCAGGAAATAAAAAGCATACGGCAAAACCAGTCCGATAAGCTCCGGATCGGTATCGTTGGCAATGCGGCCAGCCATTACGATACCTTATCGATCAAAGAGGTCTTGTTGCAAATCAAAGAAAAATACAAAGACAAAGCAGAGCTGGTCTTTTTCGGATGGAACGGATTGTTGCCGGATGGCTCACCGGCCTTTGAAGGGTTGGAATTTACCCCTGAAAGATCCGTGCGGTTCCCGGACTACTACCGCCTGAATGAACTCCGGCTCGACCTGGTATTGCTGCCATTAATTGATACCCCTTTCAATACCCAGGGAAAATCCTTTGTCAAATACCTGGAAGCGGCTGCCTTTGCCCTGCCCGTTGTGGCCGGGAATGTAGCTCCCTA
>CALLUQ010000055.1 GCA_938010565.1 uncultured Flavobacteriales bacterium | reverse complement strand
CCCTGCCTTCGATACCCGAAACCCGACAGAAATTCAGCATGAAATTTTTGATGGAAAATACAATGTAAAACGACTGGCTCCCGGCAGAATTCGAAATGTACGTAAATTCCATTCGCCGCACGGGCAAATGCGAACGGAATTGGCATCGGACTATACGAGTCTCGGAGGAAATTCAGGAAGCCCTGTATTCGAACTGAATACGGGAAAATTGATAGGCCTGCACTATAAAGGATCTTATGCGGAAGCCAATTATTCCATTCCTGCCTGGAGCCTTGTCAACATCCTTAATAAGTTGATTGCAGAATTTGATCGTGATCCGGCTCCGGAAGACAGCTCCGCTTTCGATCATGAAATGTTTCACCATTTCATCCATTTGTCCTTTGAAAACGCACAGCGCCATTTATGGGAACAACGCTATGAAAAAAAGAACCATTTGCAACCGCTTATTTGCGTTATGGTCCTTTCTTTTTTTGGCGATCAACACCAGGCCATGGCCTGGGCTTCGAAACACTTGAATTCAAATTCGGCAAACCAATTGATGATATGCCTTCGTGATATAGCGGATGCATATTATCACATATGGAGAAGTTTGAACCGGGGAACCCCTTTCCCCCCGTTGGGCGATTACAGTATTTATTCAACCTGTACGGATGCAGGTAAACCGGAACTATTAAACCAAAACGGAAGAATAACAACGCTCTTTAAAAACCTGGTCGGCATTCGTCGGGTAGAATAATGTTTTATAAATCACCGATCGTTCCGCATGCGATCATCATCTAAAAAAACAATTGTTTATGAATGGTTGAAATGAGGCTTTGTATCTTAAAGGCCATGGCTGCTAAATTTCAACCGGATCAATGATCCGGTATATTTTATCAAGAGAGTACGCTCTCCATTCCCGGCAAGATCCGACAAAACGGCATACGGTTTTGTCTTTTTCCATTGCATCTTTTTTACGGATATCTTTGCTTATCGCACAAATCATCCGATATTTGTTTTAATGCGGCAACATGCTGTTGTTGGTCTTGAGATGCTCCTTTATCCGATGATACATGAGTTTGTGCCGCTTATCTCCCGATCGTTTGTAAATATTCGGAACCTTGTGTTCCTCTCCCTTGTCGAGGTTCCGTATAAAAACAGAGATACTCACCCTTCATGGTTTCCATGTCGCCCGGAAACGCTTATCAAAAAAAAGGATCCGGCAGTTATTGGACAACTTGTATAAAAACAAAAGTGAATGACCCAAAAGAAACGAAAAACCTATAAAAAGAAATCACAAAAGCTTACAAAGCACCTGAATAAGGAGATCGTAACCCTTTTCAAAAACAACAACACCCGAACGCTTAATTACAAACAAGTTGCGAGTCTGCTGGAGATACACGACAGCCCCTCCCGCAAACTGGTTTATCAGATCCTGGAAGATCTTGCCCAGAAAAAACAGATCATCAGCGTACAACGCGGCCAATACCGTTGCGCTCCTTTCGAAGAAGTTTTCATTTACGGAACCGTAGATGCCATACGAAATGGGGGAGCTTACATTGTTTCGGATGATGTGAAAGAAGATGTGTATATCGCCCCCAAAAACATGTACCGTGCTTTACATGGTGATCGTGTAAAAGTAGCTTTTTTTACCCGTGGCCGGAGGCATAAACCGGAAGGGAAGGTCGTTGAAATTGATGCAAAACAAAAAAGAGAATTTGTCGGGATCCTGGAAGTGAACCAAAAATTTGCTTTCCTGAAAGTCAACCATCCCAAAGTGAACGTCGATATCTATATTCCGAAAGAAAAGCTACAAAAAGGGAAACAGGGTGATAAAGCCATTGCCCGTATCAACGATTGGCCCGAAGGAGCCAGCAGCCCGTTCGGACAAATTGTGGAAGTACTCGGAGTCCCCGGAACCAACCATACTGAAATGCATGCCATCCTGGCGGAGTATGGCTTGCCGCGTACGTTTCCGGAAAACGTATCCGCAGCAGCCACACAAATTCCATTGGAAATCCCCAAAGAAGAAATTGCCAAAAGACGCGATTTCAGGAACGTGACCACTTTTACCATCGATCCGGAAGATGCAAAGGATTTTGATGATGCCTTGTCCATTCAAAAAAAGGACAACGGAAACTGGGAAGTAGGCGTTCATATTGCCGATGTTGCACACTATGTAAAAGCAGATTCCGTCATCGATCAGGAAGCAACAAAACGGGCTACTTCTGTTTATCTGGTCGATCGGGTCATACCCATGTTACCCGAAGTGCTTTCCAACCAGGTGTGTTCGTTGCGCCCGGAGGAAGAAAAATGCGTGTTTTCCGTCGTTTTTGAACTCAATGAAAAAGCCACGATCATCCATGAATGGTTGGGCAAAAGTGTGATCCGTTCCGACCGCCGTTTCACTTACGAAGAAGCCCAGGAGATCATCGAAACCCAAAAAGGCGATTTTGCCACGGAAATCCTTCAGTTGGATAAATTGGCCAAAATAATGCGCAAGGAACGCACCCAAAACGGTGCCATCGAATTTTCGTCTTCGGAAGTGCGTTTCCACCTGAACAAAGACGGCAATCCGATCAGTGTACACAAAAAAGAGATGAAAGATTCGAACCGGCTGGTGGAAGATTTTATGTTGCTGGCCAATAAGCAGGTAGCCACTTTTGTCGGGAAACCGCCCCAAAGTCAAACCCCTCAAAAAGCCCGATCTTTTGTTTACCGGATACACGATTTGCCCAATGCCGAAAAGCTGGAAACCCTGGCAAAATTTGTGAAGCAATTCGATTACAAATTTAAACCGGATGCTAATCCGGCGGCGGCGATCAACGAAATGCTAAAAGCGTTCGCCGACCGGCCGGAACGCAGCATGATTGAAATCATGTCGATCCGCTCCATGGCAAAAGCCTGCTATACCACCCGAAACATCGGTCATTATGGTTTGGGATTTGATTATTATACCCACTTTACATCGCCCATACGCCGATATCCGGATCTAATGGTGCACCGCCTTCTCGAACGTTACCTCAATGGCGCGAACAGTGCAAAAGAAGCCCCTTTGGAAGTCACTTGCAAGCATTGTTCGATTATGGAGAAAAAAGCAACGGATGCCGAACGCTCTTCCATCAAATACATGCAAGTGCAATACATGACGGATAAAGTAGGCGAAGTATTCGAAGGCATGGTGAGTGGTTTTAACGATTACGGCATGTATGTGGAATTAACCGATAACTATTGTGAAGGCAGGGTTCCGTTTGGCGAAACAGACTATTCGTTCGACGAGCGCAACCATTGTGTGGTGGAACGAGGTTCAGGAGTAAAACTTTATCTGGGCGACCCCGTTACGGTGCTTGTGAAAAGTGCCGACCTGGAAAGGAAACAATTGGAATTCGAATTGGCCGGCGATATCGCCTGAACCGGCCGGCTGGTCTTCGTTTTACAGCACAGGGCACCAATGCCTGGTTGCGCTTTTGGGTGCCCCCCGGCCATTCTCCCTCCTTTTTTTGTTTAGAATAATCCGGTTTGTATACAGGGTGATTTGTTGTGCTTTTTTAATTTAGTATCGATTCTTCTGCTGTCTTCTACTATCCAAAACACATCCGGCTGACTGGTGAAATGTATGCTTACGAATGCCGTTATGGTTGAAAATGCTTTTTTACTTTCGGACTTTACCCTGAGCACAATCAACAGCAGTTGAGCGATGTTGGATTTACGGGGAAGGATTTCAAAAAACTGCTGCTCCAGATATAGCGAAAAGCCCAAAATTATCTGTTGGAACGCAAGGGTCGGTCGCCTGTTTTCATTTCAGTGTTTTCGTAGCCCCGAAAACGGGCAGAACCCCATGCACCGATCATTTCGTCATGGTTCCCGCTCTATGCATGCAAAATTGAAATCTTATCCTGCAACTCCAAGCCTTCTTTCTTTGCTTCAAAAAGGGTGCTTTTAAGCGTTTTACCTCCGTTTGGAGCTTGATTTACTCCCGGTATATAACCGATAGAGTCCGATAAACCCGTTTCTATCGGATAAAATCGGGATTTCATTTTTTAATCCAAAACGCCTTATTATTGGCTTCCTGTTCTTGTGCTGCGATTTCTTTTTATGGCACCCACCATCTTTACCATGGCTTACTTCAAATTACCGTTTACAGTGCTACGAAAACACCCCATTTGGTGAAAGCGTAAGATAACACTACATTTATGGGTGATGCCACACCGTTCCGAGCGATGAATAATTGCTGTAAAACATCCGAACCCCACAGGTAAACCCATGATAAAAGCCCAATTATTCGCTATGGGAACCCAAAGGGA
>CALLUQ010000054.1 GCA_938010565.1 uncultured Flavobacteriales bacterium | reverse complement strand
TTGTGTACCAATTGAACATCGGTAATTACCCCTACAAATTCCCTTTCGTTAAAGGTGATCACGATGGGTTTTCCGAGCCAATTTTTTGACTTGTCGATGGTATGTGCCCCCTGTTTTTCAATGATCTCCTGATCCGTCATTACCTCAAACTCGTGGTGGGAGTTAATACCCTGTCTGAGATGGACATGATCGAAATTTGATAATTTTTTGCCATCTATGCTGATGATGGATATGGGTTCTTTTAAAGACTTGATGGTGGATGCGATTTCTTTTGAAGGTTGGGTTGGGTTTGCGCCGCTGCTTATTGGAATGGGTTTTTATTCGGGTAAAGAAAGGATAATATAGAAAAAATTTACAGGTGTTATGCTGCGAAGATCGTTTTCTTGTGTACGCCCGATCATTCAGTATGCGAATTATGATACAAGGTTGAGGGAGATCATCTTTGGAATGCTTTACGCCAACATACCTATTTTTCGGCTTACTACCGGGGCGGCCTTCAGTGCATGGCCCGGCCTTTGTTCCGGGCGGTCAGTGGGTAAAATCAGGGTAGTGGGATGCCAATGCAAAGGGGTATGATAACAATACAGGTGGTTTCTTGCGGAATGGATCGGACCTCTCAAAAACAAAAGAAATGGCAGAAATAAAAGGGGTCGACCGGTGGCAACACATTCAAAGCCCCAAAAAAGTTCGGAAAAGCCCGGAAAAGCATATTGCACCCAACACCATTACAAGAAATAACCCTTCCATTCTCATAAACCGAATCAAACACCCTTTTTTTCCGTATCTTAACAAGATACAAACCAACCCATGTCTGCAACTACATCTATTCAACCTGGCCTTTTGCTGGGTAAAGGAGGCTCTTCCAACGTATACGCCTGGAAAGAGAACAAAGCCATTAAACTCTATCATTCGGAAGAAAAAGCCAAAATGATGGAACGCGAAATGGAAAACACGCAAATTGCCCGCAAGGCCGGTTTGCCTGTTCCGAAAGTGTACCAAACAATCAGCATCGGCGAACAAAAAGGACTGGTATTCGATAAAATACCGGGAGAAACCCTGTGGACGGCATTGCAGAAAAAACCCTGGAAGCTCTTGCGGCTGGTGCGTAAGTTTACCGACCTGCAAGTACACATGCATACCCTGCAAAGTGCAGATATGTCCGAACTGAAAGACTACTTCCGGAAGAAAATCGAAGAAAAAACAGCATTGCCTCCCGAATTAAAAGCACGTGCCATCAAAAAACTGGGTGAACTGCCCGTAGCATCCGCCATTTGCCACCTCGATTATCAGGTAGAAAATATATTGATACACAAAGAGGATCTGGTACTTGTGGATTGGAGCAATGCCTGCGCCGGCGATCCCGTTGCCGATGTGGCCTATACCTGCATGAATTTGTACCGCTCCAAAGCACCGGTCGGAAAATCCGTTTACCAAAAAATACTCATCCGTATGGGGCTCAGTTACTTCATTCGGATTTACCTGCGACGTTACAAAAAGAAAAGCGGGCGCAGCCTTCACCGTCTTAAAGACTGGCTGGTCCCGATGGTGGCCATGTACTTTCAAAGCCTGTCGCCCGGCGAAAAAAAAGTGTTGTTGCAATGCATTGCCGAAAAGAACAAATAACGAAAACAATTTCACAGAAACACACACAGACCAATGCCTGCAACACCCGGTATACTTTTCGGAAAAGGAGCTACGGCAAACGTTTTCGAATGGAACGATAATCAGGTTATCAAACTATATAGTAAGCCCAACGCCAGTGAGTTGGGCGAGCAGGAGTTAAAAGCCCATGCTTTCGCCGAAAAGGTCAACTTGCCGGTTCCTCACCTAACCGGACTTACCCAATGGCAAAAACAACCAGGTTTGGTGATGGAAAAAATTACCGGTCGCCCACTTTGGCCCTACCTCAACAAACACCCCTTGCGTTTGAAAAAAACAGCCCGGATGCTGGGCCGTTTACAAGCCGGTATGCACCGCATCGAAGCAAACGAATTGCCTTCCCTTTCGGCTCGGTTGAAAAGTTTACTGGAACAATTTGAACCTTCCGGCCACCCCTTGCAACAGGAAGCACATCAATTGCTCCAACAACAGCCCGAACAACTCCGGCTGTGCCATACCGACCTGAATGGGTCGAATATACTGGTTACACGATCCGGAAAAATGTACTTCATCGATTGGTCTACCGCTTCAGCCGGACCACCCCTAGCCGATCTGGCCTTTACCCTTTTAAAATTCTTCCGTTCGGCACAAGCTTCCAAGAGTTGGTACGAACACCAACTTCTGCACTTGGGGCAACACCTGTTCTTAAAACATTACCTGCGTGCTTACCGCAAAACCATCCCTCTCGGATCGCAGGCAACATGGGCAACATTGCCAAACTGGATCACCATTGTGTCAGCTGCTTCGTTCCAACAAGCCGCTCCTGGCGAACACATTCGCTTGCGTCAACTCCTCCGCCGTTACTTTTTATAGAAACTTTGGTATATGGCTACAACAGAAAAAAGCGGGAAAGGGCATGTAAACATGTCGAACCATGTTTCAAAATCAAGAATAAACACTGTACGGCCTTTGTCAGAGCCCTCGAAAACAGGGCAGAATTTGGTGGTGCCGCAACCGGTGACAAGTACATTCGGGAGTATTTCGCCCGGATTTACCGGCCACAGGTTTTACAATCGTTTAACCGGTGTTCTCCGTGAGGTCATTACCGGAAATTCGGGAAATCGGAGGGCAAAAGCCATTTGTGAGCCACTCCCCTCAAAAAACCTGTATTATAGATGCATATTCGGACTAACTTAGCATCTCAAACAAGTGTAAATGTTTTTCGGCAACAGCACTCCAACTAAACTGCTTGCGAACACGCTCGAACGACGCTTGCGAAAGCTTCGTTTTTTCTTCGGAAGACAATGCCCAAAACTGCAGCAAGGCATGCTTAAGTTGCTCAACACTTCCGGCTTCAATGAGGTATCCGTTTTTATGGTCTACCAACTCGGAAGTCGCTCCGGTATCGGAAACAATAACGGGCAGGTGGTGGGTCATGGCTTCCAACACCACCGTAGGCATTCCTTCGAACAAAGTTGGAAATAAGAATGCATCGGCATTTTTATACGATTCGTGCAATTGTTCATCGGTTACAAATCCCAAAAACGCCACATTGTTATAGTGGTATTTTTGGGTGTATTCCTCATACAACGGGCCTTTTCCTGCTAACCTGAAGCGGAAATCAGCTCCATGCCCATCGGAGTTTAATTCTTCGATGGCCTGCATGAGAATGTGAATTCCTTTGTTACGAGCAAAACGGGCAACAAAGAACAATTCAATGGGTTCCTTGGCACCTGGTTTAGGCTTGCACATAGCTCCTTGCGGAACATTGGTAGCATTGGCCAATACGGCTATCCGATCTTTGGGAAGGATGTTGGTGAGTATTGGCGTTAGTCTTCCTCCTAACGAAACCGTGTAGGCCGACTTTTTGAATATTTTCCGAAACACCTTTTTAAATGGAACAGCCACCAGTTTGTCTTTATACGACATGGCTTGGAAAGGCTCCAATCCGTGCGGATTGGTTATTAACCTATGCGTAAACTCTCCGGCCTTATGCCATACCACAAACCCCTGGTTGTAGATGACTGTTTCTTCCGGTAGTTTTTTCAATTCGTGATAAACACGTTTGGAGTACGCATAAGACTCTTTGAGATAGTTTTTACCGGTATCAATACCCGGAACGTAAATCTCCCGGATCCCTTGCTCCGCATCAAATACCCGGGTGTCTTTATGCGGGTGGATTGCGGTTAGTTCGAGTTTCGGAGACAACCGTTTTAGCTCCTCCATGAGTAACTTGGAATGACGCTGCATTCCCCCTACCTGATGAGGAAAGATACCGTCTGTGCAAAAAACTACTTTCATCAGGTCTGAGGTTGATGAATGAGGGTTTTGATGCCTTCATCGATAGACCATTGTGGCTCCCATCCGGTGGTTTTTTTGAGTTTGCTAACATCGGCCAACAAGTGCATCCGATCGGTTTTTCGAATTCGTGATGCTTCTTGTTCGATGGTGATTTTTTCTTCTAATTGACGTTCGAAAGCTTCTACGATATCGGTTACCGAATATTCAATCCCTCGTCCGAGGTTGAACACATCGTACCGAATGTCTGCTGTTTCCATGAGCGCAATTACGGCTCTGGCCATGTCATAAGTGTGAATGAAGTCTCGTTTTGGTTCGAGGTTTCCCAAATTAATGGTTCGTTTACCCGCATTGATCTGATCTTGAATTTCGGGAATCAAATGCGGGTTGGTTTCATTGGGTCCGAATGCATTGAAGAAGCGACAGATGACCGTTGAAATTCCGGAATCAAGGTGGAACTCACTACACAATTTCTCTCCAACCAGTTTTGACAATCCGTAAATATCCAATGGGTTCAGTTCATGTTGCTCGGTAACCGCTTCATTGTAAATCGGATAAACCGCTGCCGTAGAAGCAAAGAAAACTTTGTTAACGCTTTTGGTTTGTTTGCATGCATCCAGCACATTAATGGTTCCCTGAACGTTGATATTGCTCGACTCGAACGGATGTTGATTGCAATACGGTATGAAGTGTATGGCAGCCAGGTGAATTACCCAGTCGGGCTGGATCTGTTCGATGAGTTCGAACATTCTGTTCCTGTCTCGAATGTCTTCTTCAAAAAACCGATCGTCCGGAATAGCAACAAAAGCTTTATTTCCAAATGACAGGTTGTCGATTACAAAAATCGAATGATCATGCTCTTGCAAATGCTTGATCAATGCCGAACCAATGAATCCGGCTCCTCCGGTTATCAATATTCTTTTAGTCATCTAATGGAGTGATTTTATTCATACAGCCGTCTGACAGGCTTCTTTCGTAAATGTATTCAGTGTATGGTTATGCAGGAATTGTCCGTCTAACTTCACACGAGAAATTCGTTCTTCGGCAATGGCATGTTGCAGCTGTCCGTTTTTTACCATTGAAACACCGGTTTCGTTGGTACTCCCCTTCATGTCTTGAGAACTCGTCTGGATCTCAATTCTGCTTTTCTTCATCGGTTTTACCCTTAAACCTGACCCGAAAATGTTTTAACAATGTATTTTTGTTGTTTTGGCACCTCTCACGCCTACCATCTTTCAACTCAGCGGCCCCCAAGGTAGATAAAATATTTTATCCTCACAAAGCACTCCAAATGCATGGCAGCGGGCATATTCAAATTTTTTTATCACTCGTCTTTTTTGTTTCCGCCCCAAGAAAATGAAAGCAAAACACACCCTTTGCCTGTGTGGTTGGTCAGAAGGCATTGCTACGCAAGCAACACCGGATTGCGGAACAACGTGATGGGTTTTATGTACCTTCCAACATGAACAGGGCTTCCGCATGCTCTCCGGCTGTTTTGGGATCGGTTTGTTTTTGAGCCAGTGCTTTTCCTGTGCGATGCATCTTAATGGCTTGCGAAAAACGGTTTAAGGCCTCGTAAAGTTGGCCCAGTTGGTAGTAGGAGGGAAGGTATTCCGGTTGTTGGCTTACCAATGTCTCCAATAGGGCAACGGCTTCATCTTTCCGATCGGCTTTGATGCACTCCAACGCTTTGGCATAGCGTAAAAAAGTGTCGTTGGGCTGTGTTTTGAGCATTTCGTCGATCATTTCCAGTCGGGTCTTATTCATGGGCGTAAAATTGAATGTTCTTTTCTTCCAGTTCGAGGTAAACTTCGGCACCGGCAGGAAGCTCTTCCCGGGAAAATGTACGGATCACGGATTCCTGGCAAAGCAGGGTGCCGGTAAAGCCATGGCCGTTATAAAAAGAATGGTCTACCCTGCTGCTTAGAGGTGTTTTTTCGGAACTCGGGCGGGCTGCATCATAAGGGAACAGCGCCGTATATTGTCCGTCTTTTAGCGGTGCGGTAAGGCGTTCCGGTAAGTGCACCCCGTGGGCCACTTTTCCCGAACGGATCGTGATTTCCAGTTGGTTCCAATTGCCCAGAAGGGCGGCAACAGCAGGATGTTTGGGGTGCCGGCACAATTCAGGAGGGCTGGCGGTTCGAACGTTTTTCCCGTGGGCCAACACCACTATTTTATCTGCCACTGCCAAAGCATCTTCCAGATCGTGGGTAACAAAAAGGGAAGTCGTATGGGTATGTTTCAGAATGGCCGATATTTCTTGTCGTACTTGTTTTCTGAGTGAAGCATCGAGGTTGGAAAAAGGTTCGTCGAGAAGCAACAGATCGGGTTTTGTAGCCAGTGCCCTGGCTATGGCTACGCGTTGTTGTTGTCCGCCGGAAAGTTGGTGTGGATAACGCTTTTGAAAACCTTCGAGATCTACCAGTTGCAACATTTCTTTCAGTATGGTTGGTTTATCCTGCTTTTTGGTCATTCCAAAGCAAATGTTTTTTGCTACTGTAAGATGAGGAAAAAGGGCATAATCCTGAAACACCAACCCTACCGGACGTTGTTCTGCGGGTTGATCCAGCGCGATGCCATTGAGCTGTAAAGTACCCTGGTCGGGCGTTTCAAGTCCTGCAAGAATGCGGAGAAGGGTGGTTTTACCGCTTCCGCTTTCCCCTAAAAGAGCCATGCATTCGCCCTGTGCAGCGGTAAGGGAAATGCCTGTCAAAACGGGGGTATTTCCAAACCGTTTGCTGATGCCCTTTACCGTTATCCCTTCCATGCTTGTTTGTTTATGACCTTATGAAGAAGAAAGATAGGCATTATTCCCACCATTACGATCACCAGTGCCGGAACGGCCGATTGGGCGATCAACTCATCGTTGGCAAGTTCAAACGTGCGTGTGGCCAGGGTATCAAAGCCAAAGGGGCGCAAAATTAAAGTGAGGGGCAATTCTTTCAATACATCTACAAAAACGAGGAGCAATGCACCGGCAAGGGTGGTTTTGAGCAAGGGAAAGTGGATCCGAAGCAAAAGGCTTCCTTTTTTCCTGCCAAGGCTACGGCCGGCTTCATCCAAACGGGTACTTACTTTTTCAAAACCGGCTTCAACGCCATTAAAACCCACCGCCATAAAGCGAACAATGTATGCAAAAACAAGGCATCCGAATGTACCGGACAGCCAGAGTTGAGCACGGCCTTCTCCTCCGAACCATTGATGCAATTGCCGGTCTGCAAAGGCAAAAGGAAGGAGTACACCCACTGCAATCACCGCACCGGGAATCGCATAGCCGATCACCGATATTTGCGAAATGAAGTGACCCAGTTGATGTGAAGTGATGCGGCGGGTATAAGCAAATAACACCGCGATGGATACCACCAGAACGGACGTAACCAGTGCCACCAGACAACTGTTCAGGATTAAAACGCCAAGTTCATGCCCGGCAATTTTTTGAACGGTAAGCCCCGACCAGTACCCCAACTGTGCCACCGGAATTGCAAAACCAAATACAACGGGCAAACTGCATACAGCTCCTGTTAATATTCCTTTCCATCCTTTTATTTCGGTGCGCCGAACAGGCCGCAACCGGACACCACCACTTCGTTGGGCCAGCCCACGTTGGGTGCGTTCGGCCCGGATGAGGAAAATGATGACCACCAGCAGCAAAGCGGAGAGTTTAACGGCAATACTTAAACCGTCTTCACGGGAAAACCAACTCCGGAAAATTTCGGTAGTGAAAGTGGGAACGCCAAAATATCTGGCTGCGCCATAATCGTTAAACACTTCCATCACCACCAAAAACAAGCCACCGAAAATTGCAGGCCTGGCCAGGGGCAGGACTACCTTGGTAAAGGTTTTTATTTTACCGGCTCCCAATGATCTCGCTGCCTCCGTATAACTTGCCGAACGCATGCCAAAAGCCGTTTTGGCCGCCACATAAACATACGGATAGAGGGAAAGTGCCAACAGTACCAACAGACCGTTTGGGGTCATGATATCAATGTACCAGTTTTGGGCGGTTTCGGTACCATAGGTACTTCTTAAGAAACGTTGGATGGGTCCTGAAAAATCAAAGATCCCTGCATAGGTAATGGAAAGGATATAAGTAGGAATGGTAAGAGGCAGGATCAATCCCCACTCCAAAAAGCGGCTTCCCGGAAAGCGGTAATTCGAAATGGCCCAGGCGGTGGGAACGCCCAGGATTAGCGACAGGAAAATGGCACCGGCAGCGAGGTAAAATGTATTAAAAATGTAACCGGTACGGAGGGTGGTAAAGAGCGTTGTCCAGATGTGTGGCTCATAAAACAGATGATACAGAATAACCAATAAAGGAAAAGCAATGAAAGCAGCAACAACGGTACTGATCAGTAACCAGTAGTGGACCGAAAATCGCTTTTGCTTTGCCGTTTGGGCCATCCGGCGGATCGTTAGTTCCAACCTGCCTGATCGAAAATCTTCAGGGCTTCGGCATTTTGTTTTCCTAATTTTTCCAATGGAAGGCTATCCATTTTAAAGGTGCCCCAGGATTGCAACAACGCAGCAGCGGGAACATCGGGATTGACCGGATATTCATAGTTGGCCTCGGCAAATTGTGCTTGTGCCATTTCGCCTGAAAGAAATTCGAGCAATCGAATGGCATTTTCTTTATGGGGCGCATGCCTGGCCACTCCGGCACCACTGATGTTGATGTGCGTTCCCCGTCCTTTCTGGTTTGGAAAGAACAAGGCAACAGTGTTGGCTGCTTCTACCTGAGCCGGATCATCCGAAAAAAGCATTTTGCCCATGTAATAGGTATTTACAATGGCAATATCGCCAAGGCCTGCGGCAATAAATTTTACCTGATCCCGGTCGTTCCCTCTGGGTTCCCGGGCAAAGTTTTTTACCACACCTTCCGCCCATTTCCCGGCCTTTTCAAGGCCATGGTGTTCAATAATGGAGGCCAGCAACGATTGGTTGTATACGTTGTTGGAAGAGCGGGTGAGGATTTTTCCTTTGAATTTTTCATCCGCTAAAGCTTCGTAAGTAGAAAGCTCGTCGGAACGGAGGCGTTCTTTCGAATAAGCCAGTATGCGAGCCCTGATGGTTTGTGCAAACCAATACCCGTCTTTATTCCGTAAATGGGCAGGAACATTCTGCTCCAGTATGGGGGAAGAAACCTTTTGCAGCAGGTTTTTGTTTTGGGCTTTTACCAAACGTGCAGCATCTGCCGTAAAAAACAAGTCGCAAGGCGAGGCTTCGCCTTCGGTCTCAAGCTTAACCATCAGTTCATCTGCATCCGCTTTCACCACTTTTACTTCAATTCCGGTTTTTGCAGAAAACGCTGCAAAGAGGGTTTTGTCTACTTCGTAATGGCGGTGAGTGTAAATGTTTACCACCTGAGCAGTGGTATCGTTGGTGGCCGGTGTTTCCGAACTTCGATCTGTTCTGTCTCCACAGGAAACGAACAGCAGAAGGGTAAAAACAGACAGAATGTTTTTCATGACATGGCCGATTTTAACTGGCCTGCAAATATAGTTTAAATTCATTCCGAAATGCAGGGTGCCTTCAGGATCAAAGCATTTAAAATTTTGCGCATCCTCTCCCAGGGCCTTCATCCGTAAAGTTGGGTTTTCCGTGCTTTCTTTCGGAGAAGTAATGGTACACCTCATTTTTGTCTTGTAAATAAGGAAGGGGGCATTTTTTAGTGCATGTTATCCGAACACACCATGCTGGGAACGGCAAGTGTTCTGGTAATGGCAGATGTTAGCTGAACATAAGTTGTAACCGTACGTTATTATTTTATATGCTTATCCGTATCTTTCCCCAAAGAAGGTATTGGTGAAAAATTATCTTAATATTTTTCATCAAAGAGTCATTGATGAGCCAAAATCAAATCGAAATTTGCTTGCCCTGCATTCAATCCAATCATAAAATGGATCTGAAAGCAATTAAATGATTACTGGGGAAACATACGGATAAGCATATTATTTTATTGATCCGAAATTAAAAAGGCTGTACGTGTTAATCTGATCTATCCTTCATGATCCGCCTCTCCACCTCTTGGCGAACTCACCTGGCCAGGGTTCGGTTGCTTTAAGAGAGCATGCCTACACCCAATGTTGTTCCTCCATGTCCTGCTTTTTTCCATCGCTTGAAAAAACATCGGAAACGAGAGCAAACGAACGAAAAATAACGCACCGGAGCCGTTTTTTCAAACCCTGTTTTGAAAAATTGAATTCATGTCGCTTTACTTTTAGAACGAATGACTATATTTGCGCCCGGCAATGCTATCTGAGTTTGTTACCACCGGCAACAGGGCCGGTCGCTCAGAGGTTTTTAATGTTGGCGCGGTAGCTCAGCTGGTTAGAGCACCGGATTCATAACCCGGAGGCCGGCAGTTCAAGTCTGCCCCGCGCTACTACTAACGGGGATAAGCTGAATTTTTAGTTTTATTCCCGTTTTTTTATGTCCTTTTGTTGTTGATAGTGAGGAAGTTATATTGAAAACAGCATTTGCTCTTGTGGCTCGATAATCGTCATTTTTGAACGCATACAAAATTCCGTTCGGAAACCCCATTTTTTAAGATGCTCCAAAACGACTTCCAAAAGCTGTCTGAAAAACCGGAATTACGGGCACTAATACTCCGGAATAGGTGGCACAGTTAGAGCCGGAATAACCCATTTTTTGTTTGAGCAGATGCAAACCAAAGTTTCCGAATTTTCGTTTATTTACAACCCATGCTGAAAAACATTGTTTTTACTTTTTTTCTGATCTTACTCATCGGCAGCAGCATTACAATCGCGCAAAGCCGAAGATCCGGTTATGTTCCCCCCAAAGGTTCGCCTGCCATAAGGGCATTTGAAGAAGGCATCAGGTTTTACAACACCAAACAACTTATACCCGCCATCCGTTCTTTTCGGAAAGCAACACAACTTTTTACCCAATATGTAAATGCTTACGATCATTTGGGACTCTGTTACCTGTATGTTGCAAAAACAGACAGTGCAGCGTATTTTTTGAAAAAATCGCTGACCATTGATCCCAAAGGTGTTTATGCACGTCAGCACCTGGGTACTTTGTATCGTTCAAGAAAAGAATACCACAAAGCGTTGACGGTTTATAAAGAAATGATCGCTCTGAACAAGTTTCATCCGGAAGGTTTTTGGGGAGCCGCCAGAGTTCAATTTATTACGGGAGATTATGCCCCGGCAGCACAACATGCGATGAAAGCAATGGAATTGTACCGGAAAGATAACCATGCTTACCAATACGATGCTGCTTTGATGCTGGGCATTATTTATTATTACATGGAAGATAAAACCAAGGCCAGGAATTATTTGCTTAAAGCACGCAAAGGAGGCAAAAAGGTACCATCGGAAATGGTTGGTGAACTGGGAATTTAAACGATCCCTTCAGGCTGTTTTCACAAGAATGTTGCTGTTTTTCATTTATTCCTCTTTCATTTGTAGCTTTACCATCCCACATTATTTATGCCAATGCTTCGTATTTCAGGATTAACGCTTATCACAGCACTGATGGTTCTTACCGGCTTTGCACAAAACAAGAAAGAAGCCAATGCCCTTTTTCAATCCGGAAATTATGAAGATGCTTTGGAAGCGTATAAAACCCTTTTGGAAGAGGAACCCGAAAACCTGGAATTTAACTACCGTGCGGGCATTTGTTATCTGAATACCAACATCGATAGATCCATGGCGGTTCCCCTCCTCGAAAAAATCATTTCCGGTGAACAATGCCCTCCCGATGCCATGTATTTATTGGGAAGGGCTTATCACTATACGTATGAATTCGACAAGGCAATGGGTGCTTTCAATACATTCAGAGATAAAAAAGAAGGGACAGAAGACAACATAAAAGATGCTGAAATTCAGATAGAATATTGCCAAAATGGCAAAGAACTAATCAAATTTCCGATCGATGTTACGTTCGAAAACCTGGGCTCGGATGTGAATTCTGCTTTTGCAGACTATTTCCCGTTTGTGCCGGTAGATGAATCTTTTATTGCTTTCAACAGCAAACGCGACGATGGCAGTTTACAGAACAGCGATGGCAGTTATACCTCCAACATTTATTTTTCTCCTGTAAAAGAAGGAAATTTTGGCAAAGCAAATAAAGCGATCAGCCATCCGGATAAAAATGAAGAAATTGTCGGACTTTCCAGTGGTGGCGATCTGGCGTTGTTATATTTCGACAATGAAAACGACTTTGGAGACATACATCTGGCGGGCATTACAGATGGTCGGTTTGATAAACCCGTGAAACTCGATCGGTCGATCAATTCCAAGGCCACGGAAATAGCAGCCTCAATTACAACAGAAGGAAATGCAATTTATTTTGCGAGCGACCGTAGCGGTGGTTACGGTGGAGTGGATTTATACGTGAGTCGTAAATTGCCCAACGGAAAATGGGGACCGGCTGAAAACTTAGGCCCCAATATCAACACCGTTCGAGACGAAGATTTCCCTAATATTTCACCCGATGGTAAAACCATCTATTTTAGTTCTAAGGGCCACTCAAGCATGGGCGGATACGATATTTTTAAAGCCACCTGGGATCCGGAAAAATCAAAATTCAGTGGGGTGTACAACATCGGCTTTCCCATCAATACCCCCGAAGATAACATGAACTTTTGTGTTTCAAAAACCGGACGTTACGGTTACATAGCCGCTTTGCGACATGGCGGGAGAGGCAACCTGGATATTTACCGGGTTACCTTTAACCATGTTGAACCACGCTACACGGTTATTTCCGGCTTTCTGAAAAGTGCCCGTTCCGGAAAACCCATCGATGAACCTGTTCTTACGGTTTCCGATCCGGAAACAGGAAAAGAATACGGAACCTATCTGCCCAACCCCCGCAATTTGCGTTATGTGATCATTCTTCCGCCAGGAAAGTTCCATTTGACCGTACGTGCGCCAGGGTTTGAAGCATATACGGAAACCCTGGAGCTTTTCGACAAGAGTTCGTATAAAAAAATTTTGGAAAAAGACATTGTTTTGAAATAATTCCGGTTGGCAGATCCCCCATTTCATATCACTTACATCATCATTGCAATAACCAGCCTGGTATCTATTGCAGGTTGGCGAGATCAGGCATTTTTTAACCGCTTGAAAAGCAACCCCTATATGATTATTCACCGCAGGGAATGGTGGCGGTTGTTCGGGCATGGAGCATTGCATTCCAATGAGTTTCATCTCATTGTAAACATGGTGGTGCTCTATATGTTCGGAATTCCCCTTGAATTGGACTTATACTTCCTTTTCGGACCGGTTATGGGGAAAGTTTGGTTTGTAGTAATGTATGTGATGGCGCTGGCATTTGCAAGCTTGCCTTCTTTGCTTAAACATAAAAACAACCACCACTACAACGCCATAGGTGCTTCGGGAGCCGTTGCAGCAATTTTGTTCTGCGAAATTTTATTGCACCCAACGAACAATTTGCGTTTCATTTTTGTTCCGTTCAACATTCCTGCTTTTATCATGGGTTTTATTTACTTGCTTTCCGAAACCATTATGAATAAAAAAGGAAACACAGGGATCGGGCATGATGCTCACCTTGCCGGAGCCATTTTTGGAGTGGTATTTCTGATCATTTTAGATGGGGAAGTGCTCATTCGCTTTACCGAAGAATTGGGTGCATGGACCCGGGGCTTGTTTTAGAAAAAAGCTTTTTTGGGTACATTTTTTGAAAAATGACATCCGAACCCTTGCTCCGTCCGAAATTTCTCATCACCTTTATTCTAGTGTTAAGTCAAGCCTACTTTAGCCGCACCAAGTTTTGATCTTTTTATCCCGGACTTCTTTAAAAAATAATCCCTTAGCTACACTAAGCTCCTATTTTTCGCATGGTCCGGAACAAAAATACCGGCAACTTATACGACACAGTACACCGGACTTAACACTAGGCAAGGAAAAGCACACATTACCTCCATACTAACTCAACTCCCATGCAACCACCATTACAGTTACAGGTTTCTTACAATGGCAAATTTATTTCTGCCGGTGCTCCTGTAATTGAGGCCAATAACCGGGCATTTCGCTACGGCGATGGACTTTTCGAAAGCATTCGCATCATCCAAAGAGAAGCTTGTTTTACCGAGTTTCATTACGACCGGCTTTTGGGAGGAATGGAAGCCTTGAAAATTGAGGTACCTTCTTATTTTTCAGCGGCCTGGTTAGATGCGCAAATCAAAGCCTTAATTCGAACCAATGGCATTGCGGATGGAGGAAAAGCACGGCTTACCGTTT
Organism: uncultured Flavobacteriales bacterium; assembly: GCA_938010565.1. Classification (GTDB taxonomy): domain Bacteria; phylum Bacteroidota; class Bacteroidia; order Flavobacteriales_D; family CALLUQ01; genus CALLUQ01. The sequence goes on along the minus strand of CALLUQ010000054.1, from coordinate 6,929 downwards.
TCCGCGAAAGCGATGGAAACTATGCTCCGACTCACAGTAAAGCCGGTTATTTATTGACGGTGGAAAGCATGGATACGGGGTATTTTAAGATGGATGATGAAGGCATCTCTGTCGATATCTACTCTGAAATTCCAAAGCCGGTAAATAAACTGGCGAACTATAAAACGGGAAATGCCTTGATTTATATTATGGCCACGCTTTACGCCCGTGATAACAATCTGGACGATGTATTGCTGGTGAACCATAAAGGTGCGATACTGGAGGCCAGTAGCTCCAATGTTTTTGTAGTGAGCAATGGCGTATTGTATACTCCGACCCTTGAAGATGGTTGCGTGGGAGGGATCATGCGGATGAACATCATCAACCTGGCATTGGCCAACGATATTAAAGTTTATGAATGTACGTTAACGTCTCAAAACCTGCTGGCAGCCGATGAAGTTTTTCTTTCCAACTCTATTCTTGGAATTCATTCTGTAAAAAGTTACCGTAGCAAACGTTACTATACCAAAACAGCACGATTACTCATCGATAAACTGAACGAGAAGATAAAAACTAATTTAACGATGGGTCTTCAGGAAAGTTGGTAAGTATTTCATACTTCTTGCCCATTTTTTTCAAGGTCGATTCCCAAAGTGCATCGTCTGAAGTATCCATCGGATCAATGATGGTGTTGGGTGCAACAATCCAGGAATTTACATGCATTTCTTCTGCGAGCTGTTCCGCTTCCCAACCCGAATAACCTATAAAAAAACGCAGGTTATCCGATGTGGCTTTTCCGGCCAGTATCAATGTTTTCAGATCTTCGAAATTGCCTCCCATGTAAAGTTTTTCGCCAATCGGAATGCTGCCTTCCAGATCCTCCCCAAGGTGATGTATATAAAACAGGTTGTTATGCTCTACCGGACCCCCAATACAAACAGAACCGTCGAATGTGGGAAACGCATCAAACAATTCATTCACTTCCATATCGGTGTATTTGTTGAGCACAAACCCAAAACTGCCTTCATCGTTGTGTTCGCAAAGCAATATGACTGATCGTTTGAAAAACGGATCCTGTAACAAAGGTTCGGCGATAAGCAGATGTCCTTTATCAGGAGCTGTTTGATTGATATTTCCAAAATCGATCATTTTATTTTGTATTTCAATGCAACATACAACATCCGGAGCAATATGAACTGTATTCCGTACCACCAAACACCCGATTGTACGCAAAATTGATAAAAAATCACCCACAGTGCGACTGAATTGAAGTGAATTATTATGAAATTTGATCCGTTATGGAAAAAGAGAAGGCATTTCACCACCGGGAAGATTTTGGAAAACGCAAATTGCTGGAAACATCGGCTGCCAAAGTACCGATGCAACAATTTGATGTATGGTTCAATGAAGCCTTGGAAAAACAGGTGATGCAGGTAAACGCGGCCACCATTGCGAGTGTTTCGGCAGATGGGTGGCCTTCTTGTCGCATCATTCTGATGCGTTCTTATAACGAAGAAGGGCTTATTTTTTATACCAATTACAACAGCTCCAAAGGACAGGAAATAATGAATACCCCCAAAGGGTGCCTCAATTTTTTTTGGCCTGAGTTGGAACGACAGGTTCGTTTTCAGGGCAGCATCACAACCATAAGCAGCAAACAATCCGATGCTTATTTTGCCTCCAGACCACGGGAATCACAAATTGGAGCATGGGCAAGTAAACAAAGCCATGTATTGAAGAATCGGGAAGAGTTGGACGAATGCGTACATCAGTACAATGAAGCGTTTAAAGGAAAAGAAATACCACGTCCGAAACATTGGGGAGGTTTTCAGGTTACGCCTCATATGGCCGAATTTTGGCAAGGACGGCCCTCCCGGTTACACGATCGTTTGCGTTACCTGAAACAAAAAAACGGAACCTGGCTGTGCGAACGCTTATTCCCCTGAGGCGTTCTTTGTCTCCTTTTTTTTCAGGAAATCTTTTTCAATTAAACCGGCCGATTTAACCACTTGCCTAACCCAACTGAGCTGAATTTCGGTTTTGGCTTTTTCGGATAACTGCCAGGGCAATTCTGACGTACGCAATTTTTGGGTCAGTTCATACAAGGTTAATGCTGCCGAAACGGATATGTTAAAACTTTCGGTGAAACCATACATGGGAATTTTTATATAAGCATCGGCTTCTTCCAGGGCGATCGGGGAAAGGCCTTGCATTTCGGTGCCGAAAAGAAGCGCAGTGGGTTGGTTCAGTTCAAATTCCGGAAGTAAACTATCGTTGGTATGCGGAGTGGTCGCTACAATTTGGTATCCTTTACGGCGCAAAACCCGAATGCAATCTAGGGTATTGTGTTCTTTTTGATGGTAACGGTGTAAGTTTAGCCATTTGGAAGCACCGAGCGAAACCCCGGGATTTAACGTATACGGGTTGTTGTTCTCAATGATGTGCACATCCTGAATTCCGAAACAATCGCAACTCCGGAGTACGGCACTTGCATTGTGGGGTTGAAATACATTTTCGACGGCTACCGTAAGGTAGCGGGTACGGTTGTGAATGAGCCGATCGAACAATTCTCTTTTGTGTTCGCTCACAAAACCGGATAAATAGGAGAGCAATGCTTTCGACATAAATAACGAAGGTGCAAAAAATCGAGTAGGAAGGTAGGGATTAATTCCCTACCGGTCCTCTATTAACTTTGACCGTTTATAGATACAACGATCTCGCTTTCAATTCATTTTATTTTTTACCGGATACTGCTTTTTACCTAAAAGCCTGATTAATAATGCTTTGTGGTGTAATGTCTCTTGGCACTACTAATTTCAGAGATTTGGCTATGGTTTGTTGATCTTCTGCTCAGGAATTCTTTTGAGTACCTGCTGCATGAACCATTCTCCGGGATCAACGCCCTGCATTTTTGTATGTTCCCATGATCTCTTATAGATTTCTATAAAAAAAGCAAGCCGTTTCCATTGAAATTTTCAATTCCCTGCGGGGCTTTTTACGGGGAAAGAATAAATTATAGCAGATCGTTTTGCTCCCAGATCAGATCCGGCAAAGAGGTAGTTTTTCCGTCCCGGAGCATTGGAGTCGATGCTGTTTTCAATCCGGTTGTTGCCGATCATCAGTCCGCCGTTGTACACATCAAGATACCATGGTGGCAAGGGCCGACTCTTCCGGAACGAACCGAAGCCATAAAAGCAAAAGGAACGATACGAAAAAAATAATGAATGAGGTAGCTCGGTTGGTTGGCAAAAGAAGGGTAAAATGCCGCCCTTTGGGGTTGTGGGGTTTCCCGTTCGGGAAAGTACCCGCAATCGCCCAGTTGCGGGGCCTTTTTGCGGAAGTTTATAAAAATCTCGGTTCAGGCGGGTGAAATGCCGTGTTGTTTTTCAAACGATCCGCATTTGTGGGATTATCTTTGGTGCTTCATAAAAGAAAAGTACTATATTTGCGCCGGGCAAGTCCTATACGATCAGCTCCTGTTGAACTCCCCCAGGGCCGGAAGGCAGCAAGGGTAAATAGTTGAGCGGTGCGATATAGTAAGCTTGCCTTTTTTTTGTGCCCTAAAGTTTTGGAAGCACAAGCTTTCAACCACAAAAACCAACGCCGCAAAAACACTTCTGAAGTTCATTTTTCCGGCCTCAGAGAAAGAACTCGCTTTTACACGTTGCTTTTTTTGCGCATCCTTCGTATTGTAATTAGCTTTGCAGGGTTTTCGAAAAACACTTTCAAAAATTCTCTTTGAGCATGAAATTTTTCATTGATACAGCAAATCTCGATCAAATCCGCGAAGCCCATGATTTTGGCGTTCTTGACGGAGTAACCACCAATCCAAGCCTGATGGCTAAAGAAGGCATCAGCGGTCAGACCAACATTCAGCAACATTATGTCGACATTTGCAACATTGTAGACGGCGATGTTAGTGCGGAAGTGATCGCCACTGATTTTGATGGCATTGTGCACGAAGGCGAACGCCTGGCCGGCCTTGCGCCCAACATTGTGGTAAAGGTACCCATGATCAAAGACGGTGTAAAGGCATTAAAGCATTTTTCCGACAAAGGCATCAAAACCAATTGTACTTTGATCTTCTCGGCAGGTCAGGCTTTATTGGCTGCCAAAGCCGGAGCAACGTATGTTTCTCCTTTTATCGGCCGCCTGGACGATATCAGCACGGATGGCCTCAGCCTTATCAGCGAGATCCGCACCATTTTTGATAACTACAAAGGCCTGAAAACAGAAATTCTGGCTGCTTCTATTCGCCATACGATGCACATCATCGATTGTGCCAAAATCGGTGCCGATGTGATGACCGGACCACTCGCTTCCATTACCGGTTTGCTCAAACACCCTCTGACAGATATAGGGTTAAAGCAATTTCTTGCCGATCATGCCAAAGCATCCGGACAGCCTGTTTAAGTGAATAAAATACAATTGGGTTTATTTACCCGTGTCTCCGATCAAAAAAACAATAAAATGAAAACGAAAATTTTAATCGGTAAGCTTTATAAGTTTAAAAAACAGTGGCGCGTTAGAAAAGCCAAAAGAGTGGCCGATTTAATGAATAGGGTTATAAACTCCGATCGGTTTAAGCAAGAAGTATTGGGGTATGAATTTACGGATAGAAGATACCGTCCGTCATCCAGTGAAGAATACCAAGAAATCAACGATAATGAGGAAATTTATGAAATTCTCATGAAAGGTAACGAGCAAGACTCAAATGAGGGCGAAGATCATACCTGGAAATTGCATATAAAACTCGGTCGCGGATTAAGACAAGTTGGCAGAAGAGAAGGTAATCTTATCATTACGCAGAATTGGTTTTTTAAAAAACCTGAAAATGAAAAGGAGATTGCCGCCCATTGGTTTCATGAATATTCACATGTACTAGGTTTTCATCATGATTTTGAGCGAACGGATAGGAGACCGGATTCGGTACCTTATGGATTGGGCACCATTGTTAAAAGAGTACTTGAAAATCCTTAACACATGGTAAAAACGGCATTGCTCTGATCTCCAAATTTTTAAACACACTAAACCGGCCGTTTAAAATATAATTCGACCCCTATTTGAGTGGGTTTGTTTTATGGAAATGGTTCAGGTGGATAAAACACCTATGTTACCCGACACTATACCGCCGGAATATCCAACCCGAAACAACACATGTGGTTGAAAAAAAAAATCCATCGAAACAACCGCTCCACCCTCTATCGAAAGCATCAGGCCGGTTTCTTATCCTTAGCATCTGCTTTTTCAGGCTTTGTTTTCGGCGGGGTGTAGCCAAAGAGTTTTTTCTCTTTGATGATGTTATCCACATAGGTAGGCACCATATCTTCCCAACCGGGCAGGCCTTTGCGGATGTAACGCAACACCTCCCGGCTCCAGATGTGTAAAATTTCCAGGTTAAAACCTTCCAGATCAATGATGCGCTGGTTAAAGGTAAGGGCATCGTACAAGGGTTTCAGCCTCGGATGTATTTGCAGGTTGCCCGAGTGGATAACTTCTTGGGTATCCGGATCTTTGGAAGGATAAAGGAAAATTTTTATATCGCGCATATTCAAAATGCCAAACGCCTCCAGGATGCCTCCTTCCAGATCACGATAATACTTGTCTTTGAAAATCTCCATAAGGTTGTTTACCCCCATAATAAGGCCCATGCGCTCGCGCGTATAGCGGCTCAGGTAGCGCACCAGCTTATAATATTCCTGGTAATTGGAGATCAGAACAGTCTGGCCCAGAGAGCAGAGAATATCGGCCCGATCCAGAAAATCTTGTTCATCAATATCTCCTTCCGAAGAGAGGTTATTGAGGGTAATTTCGAACAAAACCTGCACCCTGTCTTTTCTTACTTTATTTTGCTGCGTAAATGCTTTAAAACCGTTGGTGATCATGTCGATGTTCACCTTAGTAACAGGCCTGAAGCTTCCGCGGATGGCTAAGATGTTCTTTTTATAGAGTACTTCGGAAGGATGGAGGTTGGATCCGTCGTGACCAAAGATAACGGCATCGGTCATGCCCAGTTTTACCAGTTGTAGGCTCATCAAACGATTGTCTACCTCCTTAAACACAGGTCCAGAAAACTGAACCATGTCGATCTCTATCTTATCTTTATCGATGTTATCGTAAAGCGATTTCAGCAATGTAACCGGTTCTTCGCAATGTTTAAAAGCTCCGTAAATGAGGTTAACGCCCATCATACCGATCGTTTCGCCCTGATGGGCTGCATCCGTCTCGTGCATGTGAATGTGGAGTACGATCTCACTGCTTGGCGCTCCGGCTTGTTGTTGAAAACGGATGCCCATCCAGCCATGGCCCTGAACGGTTTTCTGATAATTGATCGTGGTTACCGTATTGGCATAAGAAAAGAAAACCTTGTCGGGATGATCTTTCCGGTCCAGCCGTTCTTCAATCAAAGAATACTCATGGTCGAGCATTTTTTTCAGACGGGGTTCACAAACGTAACGGCCTTTTTTTTCTTTGCCATAAATGGCATCACTGAAATCTTTGTCGTAAGCGGACATGGCTTTGGCTACGGTTCCGCTTGCTCCGCCTGCACGAAAAAAATAGCGAACCACTTCTTGTCCTGCCCCAATCTCAGCAAAAGTGCCGTAAATTTTTTGGTCAAGATTAATCTGAAGTGCTTTTTGTTTGGCAGAAAGCAAACGCTTAATTCCCTTGTCTGGATCCATTTTCTTAAAAGTGCACTAACACAATAAAACAGGAGGCTATAACTCAAAAATCACATGAACATCTTTACGCCTCTAATTTGAGCATGGACAAAATTAAAGTGTTTCAAGGACATCTCATCCCTCAAATTCAATTAATTTTGATCCGATCATGACAAACGCTTCTGTTAAACTGACTTTTTTAGGAACCGGAACTTCTCAAGGAATTCCGGTAATTGCTTGTAATTGTAACGTTTGTACTTCATCCGATATGCGCGACAAACGTTTGCG
>CALLUQ010000053.1 GCA_938010565.1 uncultured Flavobacteriales bacterium | reverse complement strand
AACATGCGGATATACTTCTGTTGTTTTTACGTTAGAGTGCCCGGGAAGAACTTGAATATATCTTACATCCGTTCCCGCTTCAAGTAAATGAGTAGCATAACCATGCCGCAATGCATGAGGAGTAATGTGCTTTTTAATTCCTGCCCTGGGTACTGCACGACGAAGAACGGCACGTACACTTGATGGCATTGATGTATTGATTTTGACTGCTACCGGAACACCCCTCCGTTATAAGCCCTTCAATAAATAACCGCATGCCTGAGTCAATTCCTTCGGCTTTCGTGCTTCAAAATGCCTGAAAAACTTTGACAGGCATAGATTCGTAAGCCTTTATACTATGTGGGCTGTACCTTTGCCGTTTCATCAATTTGACAACCAATTCCAGTGCTTCTTCCATTATGATTGCTCTCCTCCAAGGCTACCAAATACACATCAACCCGGCTGTATAACAAACATTTATATTCACTTGTAAACATTTAAAATATTTAACCCGATGAATATGAGCTTTAAACTATAAATTACAGTGAAATGGCAAGATCCGGGAGGTTCGGAGAAGGTTACCGTTATCCCCTACTCTGATCATTCTTTAGCCTTGGCAACCGACAACTGATGTATGTTTTGTCCGATGCCTGAATGTCGCCAAACCTGAACAGGTCCGTACATCAAAAAAATGAACCGGTAAGCATGCACCCTTTTTTAATGTAATGCGAAGTTAAAGTTTCCATTAAATTCGTAGCAGAACCAGAGAAGAAAGTTTCAAAACTCATTTTTATTCAAAAAATCACTAAAAATCAATGATTTAATAAAATATAAAATAAAACATGACCTTAAGAAATACTCCGGCTTTTACGATTATTTTGCCGGACTCTCCGTTGGTTCTTTAACGGATGCTTGGCCTGAGATTGGCTTATAATTATCAACCGCCACATAATATTCCGGATCTTCGAGCACATTTACTTCGCAAATTTTCTCTGCCCGGGTAACCAACTTTACACAATCCGGACTTAAGTGACGCAAATGCAATTCTTTGCCCAGTTTCTGGTATTTCCGGGCCAATTTATTGATGGTTTCGATGGCACTTTGATCCATAATTCTGGATTCTTTAAAATCGATGACTACTTCCTCAGGATCGTTGCTTATATCGAATTTGGACATAAATAAAGTAGTGGAACCAAAAAAGAGCGGACCATAGATTTCATAATGCTTTACTCCGTTTTCATCGATGGATCTCCGGGCCCGGATGCGCAAGGCATTTTCCCAGGCAAAAACCAGCGCCGATACAATGACTCCGGATAAAACGGCAATGGCCAGATCGAACACTACAGTAAGCAAAGTAACCAGAGCAATCACCAGAAAGTCGGAAATGGGTATTTTACCCCATCTCACAAAAGTACCCCAGGCAAACGTTCCGATCACCACCATAAACATCACTCCCACCAGGGCCGCAATGGGTACCATTTCGATATAACCGGATCCAAAAAGAATGAAACAAAGCAAAGCAATGGCTGCCACAATGCCCGACAAACGACCCCGGCCGCCCGATTTGATGTTGATCATGCTCTGGCCGATCATCGCACAACCTCCCATGCCTCCAAAAAAACCATTGATCACATTTGCAGCACCTTGCGCAACACATTCTTTGTTACCCCTTCCGCGGGTTCCGGTCAACTCATCGATGAGGTTGAGGGTCATTAAAGACTCGATCAAACCGATGGAAGCCAATATAACGGCATAGGGTAAAATGAACAGAAAAGTGTGCAATGAGAACGGTATTATCGGTACCGAAAATTCCGGTAAACCGCCCGAAATGCCATCGCCTCCACGGGAAGTAATAAACGAAGAAACCGTTTCGGTATCCACTCCTCCGAAAATCACGATCATGGAAACAACAAGAATGGCGGTAAGTGCAGCGGGTATTTTTTTGGTGAGCAAGGGCAATCCGATCATAATGCCCATCGTGAGTGCAGTAAGCCCCAGCATGACCCATAAGGAGGAACCGGTTAACCAATCTTCGCCCGATTTAAACATGTTGAGCTGAGAAAGAAAAATAACAATGGCCAAACCGTTTACAAAACCCATCATCACCGAACTGGGGATCATACGAACGAATTTTCCCAATCTGAAAAATCCGGCTGCCACCTGAATAACCCCAGCCAGAATGATGGTGGCAAACAAGAACTGCAAACCCATTTCGCTGCCTTCTCCCCCCATTGCGTTTCCTTCACTTACGAGGTGTACCATTACGACAGCCATGGCTCCGGTTGCCCCGGAGATCATGCCCGGACGACCGCCCAAAACAGCAGTGACCAACCCCATCATAAAAGCACCGTACAACCCAACTAACGGAGATACTCCCGCTACAAATGCAAAAGCGACTGCTTCGGGCACCAAGGCCAGCGCTACGGCTAAACCCGATAGTACATCGTCTTTGATGCTACCTTGCTGCCTATCGATCAATTCAAATTTTAACTTCACCTACACACTTCCTTCCGATATGGAGTATTCCACAAATTAAAGGCCGCGAAATTAGTGCATTCTGCAACGCTGCGCAACCTTTATCCCGGTTATTCCGGCAACCGAATTTCAATCCCTGATGTGCATACAGCCGAAACCTTTCCCGGCCAGAATGTTCCGGTTTCCGTATGTTTACCAATAAGGGAAGGGAAAGCCCACCGGCAACACCTATCCAAATGTGCCTTGGCGGCCGAATGGCACCACGCATTTTTTAATCGTTGAAAACCATCCCGGTTTTTGTTTTGGCTTTGAAAACCCTCCCCAATCGCTGTATGCCGTACAATCAAAGCGCCTTATATTCGGTCCCCATTCCGTTTTTGGTTTTCGGATAAGCCGCATGCAACCGAAAATTCAAACCCCTCTTTTCTATTTGGTTTTTTTGTGCTACCTTAGTGGGACTAACCATGCCTTTCTCTTATGTCAATACCGAAACCCGGAAGATCGTTTGATAAACGAGACCCTGCCTTTATCAAAATGATGATGCCTGTGTGGGATTGGCTTTACAGGAACTATTTTCGTGTAGAAACGGGAGGCTGGCATAACATGCCCGAAGGCAAAACCCTCGTTGTGGGTTCACACAATGGCGGATTGACTTCACCGGACCTCGGGATGTTCCTTTTTGATTGGTTTAAGCGATACGGTACCGGGCGGCTGATGTATGGTTTAATGCACCGTGAAATGTGGCGGGGAAATCGTTTGGCAGCAGAACAGGCAGAAAAATTAGGGGCTGTGGAAGCACATCCGAAAGTGGCCTTTGAAGCATTTAACCGCGGAGCTTCGGTACTTGTTTTTCCGGGTGGAGGAATCGATGTTTTTCGTCCTTTTCATCAGTGGGATAAAATCCATTTTGCCGAACGTAGGGGGTTTATTAAGCTTGCACTTCGCGAAGGCGTTCCGATCACCCCTTTGGTATCGGTCGGAGCACACCATACGCTTTATGTGCTTGCAGATCTTGCTCCGGTGATGCAGGAACTGATCAAAAAAGGAATGCCCTGGCCTTTTCCAAATCCCGAAGTTTTGCCGATTTATTTAGGAGCTCCGACAGGATTAACCGTGGGGCCCCTCCCCAATATTCCCATACCAAGAAAGATTTATACCCGTGTTGGAAAACCAATTGTACTGGATGAAGATCCAAAACCCGGAAAATCGTACAAACGCGATTTTATTGAAGAATGTTATCAACGTGTACTCAGAGCCATGCAAGATGAAATGAATGACCTTATTGCTGATTCGGAGTACACAAAAGAATTGCCTAAATTAACCTTAACATAAATCTTATAAAACAACGCATATGGCTGGCGAAGGAAAAGGAAAATCCGTATTCCCCGAAGATTTCGATCTTAATCTCAATGTAGACATTGATCCGATTACCATTACCCCTTTAGATGTAGGGCTTGATCTAACACACAATGGCACAGTAAACATGAATGCTAATGTAACAGGTAATAAAGAACAGCCTGTAAGCCTATATGCCGATACGGATATGGATATGGAAATGACCACCATGTCGACGCTTAACCACAGTGGTACGGTAAGCATGAATGCTTCCATGAAAGGAGCCAAGGAAGAACCCATTTCCGCCTATATATCAGGAAACAAAGACCAACCTGTTGCTTTATCCATGGAAATCGCCAACCTTCCGCGAATGTCGGTGCAGGACCTCAAAGATCTAACCACACCGGAAATGAAGATCAGCGTTCCGGGTCACCATAACCTTTGCTTTAAAGTACTCGGGCAGGAGTTGTTCTCCATCTGTTACGGAGGTGAACAAAATATCATTACGGAACCTTATGTAGCCTCGCAACACGATCCATGTACCACAGTGGCCTGTGATGTAGATACACGCCCTTTCCCGGAAAACAGAGGTTGAAATTATGACAACAACAAGAACAACAGCAACAAGGCACCGCCAACGGATACCCACCGTAAACAGGGCCGAAAACCTTGATCTGATCCGGATCGAAGAGGCAGAGGTCATCCTTTGCGGAAAGCCTGAAAAAATAAAAGGTTCGGTAACCTTAACCAACCTTGGTACAACCACCATTGTTGTATCGGAGTTACCCTTGGATAATGCAGAACAAGCCAACAATGCCGGCTTTCCGGTTACGCTTCGCATCAACAAATCCTTACGGCCTAACGAAACCAGAACAATCACCGTAAAAGCAGCACTACCGCCACACACTCCTGCCGGGAGCTACTCCGCAGAGATCAACCTGAACGGTACAAAGTATGCGATGCGTTATGAGGTAATCGATCACTATGCGCTTTCTTTTTGCCCGCGGAAGTTCGTTAAACAAGGAGTAACTGCCAGCAAGAAGTACGACTTTAAGCTGAGAATAAGCAACCATGGAAATGTCCCTTATGTAATTCCCCGTTTGGGCCATACTCTGAACAGAGATATGCAATATACATGCAAAGCCCGTTCCCAATCCGTTGTAAGAGATGCAAAAAATGGCATGCAGGCTTTTGAGGATGGTATTGCGAAATATACGAGTTTGAACTATGTTGGCTGGTCAGGAATCAGCATTAAAGAAACCGGCACCGCCGTTCAGCCGGGCGAAACTTTAAGCATTACTTTAAGCGTTACCTTACCGGATAAAGTGGATGTGAATGCATCCTACTATGGCGATGTAATTTTAGCCGGTAATCAATTAATTGGTTATCAGATCCTCGCCTAACCCTTAAAAACGTAAATTATGGCAAATAATTCAATTGACTTCAACCCTTTGATGGATGCTGTGAACAGCCTTATCGGAAATGTTTCATCTACCGCAAAACAAATTCCTGACCTGCTCAAAAATACAGGCACCGATAATTGTTGCCCTCCAAAACAGAAGCCTTGCCCACCAAGTTGCATCTTAACCATTGATAAAAAAGCAATGGCCGGAGAGCGCATTATCGTTCCTTTTAACATCAAGAACGAGCATTCAAACACCATTACCTACCAGGTAGGCATCAGGCCACTATTGGACCAGTCCGGTAACCCTGCCCCATATCAGCCTCAATTGAGCCATGCTTCCGTTCAATTGCAACCCGGGCAATCCGTTATGATAACCATGCTCATCGATTTGGCGCAGTACAACGTGGGCAGCAGGTATGAAACGGAAATTGTGATCCGGGAAAATAAATTCAATCAGAACATTTGTTTCCGCTTGTGTGTAACCGGTTATTGCGATGTACCTACGGCCAAGCCCTGGGATGAGTGTTCGGTATACAGAACATGGAACGGCTGGCAACGCCATTACATGTGTCCGCCATGTACTCCCGAAGATCCTTCCGATAACGGGGATCCTTCCGGCAATAATGACAACCCTTCCGGCTCCGGCAGTTCTTCAAGCACCGTTTCCGATAGTTCTTTGGGCATTTCCAATACCGATGAATTACCGGATAAGGGTACACACGGGCTTGGTTCGGTAACGATATCCCCGAAATAATTACTTTTTAACTTGATCCACACATTCACCTTAAACACCACTTATTTTGAGTAACCAGTTCAATAACCTATTTGGGAGTATTGAGGAACTGATCAGCAAAGCCTCCGAAACCAACCAGGAAATTATTAACGAAACATCAAAGTTCATCCGAAACTTTGATACTTCTAATCTGAATCGGGAATACATCACCAATTTACAACGCGGTATATTTACAGATGCGATCAACAAGATTACAGAATTGAATGTCGGCTATACTACCAAACTCATGGATATTGGTTTGGATATAGCACGTCAGCTAAACAAAGATAATGCTCCGGGAAATAATGGCAGTAGCACCGTACATACAGGACCTGCCAGGAGTTCTGTTTCTGCGTTTACACTCAAAGCAAGTGGTGTGCCAGGCGGAACCGCTGCTATGGCATTCTTATTGAACAGCGATAAAGAAGATCCGATACTGTGTAAAGTTCAGAATACCAGCTATCATCTAAAAGAAGATAATACGGTAACCGCAAATTGCACTACCGAGTACACACCTCAGATGTTTGAGTTGCGCAAAGGGGTTGCTCAACGCGTAGATGCTAAAATCACCATCCCGAAAGATGCTGTTCCCGGCGTCTACCACAGCCGTGTTACGGTGGCCGGATTTGAACATTCTCATTTTCATCTTGTTCTGCACATTGCGGCGGCACCTGCCCAGACTGTTGATAACGCAACCCAGCCCACAAAAGCAGAAACAACAGAAACAAAAACGGAAGCGGAAACAACAAAAACAGAAGAACCGATTAAAGACCTTAGCAGCCATACTGTTGTTGAACTCAAACAAATGGCAAAAGCAGCAGGTTTTTCGGGTTATTCCAAAATGTTGAAAGCAGAATTAATTAAATTACTCCGTTAAATTTGCAGTAAAAATCAGAGGGCAGTTAAATACTTCCCTCTGAAACAGACCGGGGAATGCATCTGATAAACGCATCATAGCCCGTATGCTGCTTTTCGATAGAAGAAAGGTGTAAAGGCTGTTTTTCAGCATCCCAAACCCGTAAAAACTCCTCCCAGAGCCGACGCAGGCTGGGATTGACAGATGCCTCGCTTAAAAGGCAGATGGTGAGTTTGTACATGTTTAAACTATTCTCAAATGAACTGCGGATAAAAAAAGAACCATCGGCAATCGCTTTATCAATGGTACTCATACCTGCCAAAACTTTCCGGAGGGTAAGTGCAGCGGTTGAAAAATGAATCGTTTCTTCCGGTTTGGCGGTCCGTGCAATAAAAGTATATCCGTTGGTAGCATTGGCCCGGATATGAACTTTGATCCGATCGAGTTGAATAACCGCTGATTTATCCAGCGTAATTGCCCGCATTAACTCCCATGCATATCCGTTTTCATAGCGAATCACTTCAACCAGCTTTTCAAGCAAATAGATCAGTGATTCTTCGGGAGTAGTATGTTGCATATTTAATCCCATACATCAATGGCATAATTCGGCATAGAAAAAACCTTCTTTGCTTTCGGTTTGTTTTTCACCGATATTTTGACTCACCTTTACTTCGCCGCTTAACTCCTTAATAAAAGTATACGCTTTTTGTTCGCTATCCGGTACAATAAGCTCGGTATGTGTGGTGACATCCATCGTCATCGCAATAGTGTGCAACTCATCTTGGGCATACACACTCAGTTGTTTTGGATTGCGGATGTTCCGGTCGCTAAAAAGCGAGGCCATGGATCCCGGAAGGATAGGAGGTATGGAATGATCGTCCGACCAGGAAACCTGTATGCGTACCGTGTCGCCGATAAAAACCTTTGCCAGCTTATCGTTTCGGTAAGTAAACAAGATCGGTGCGCCTTCTTTTGTATAATCGCTGTTATTGCTTTGATGGAGCACATACGCCCATTTTACGTTTTCGTGATCCGTAGTGCTGATGACAAACCAGGTCCAACCGATATTTCCCCAATTAAAGCGCCCGAAGTTCCGATCGTGATAGCAATACCAATCATCGGTAATATAGATCGTTCTGTTATTCAATTGAATATGCCCCGACATTTGATATCCGGCCATTACCCCCCATCCGATAAAGCCTCTTCCGTAAGGCGCCGGTTCAGGGACATATACAGGAGTGGAAATGGGGGCTCCGTGAAAGTGAAAAGCAGTGTTGGTCTCTTTGTTCTCTACCCTTAAGCTCAGCACATTGGAAATGATCCTGAAATCAATTTGGTGCTTTTTATAATGCAGCGGATGGGTGGTTAGGTCTCCCGGTTCCCACTGCCTGTTTCGGGCAAAACCAAATGTTTCTTCTTCGTTAAGATCAATCACCGGCTGATCGATAAACCCTTTTGGCACGGTTACAAATAAGGTATCCGTAACATACCCCGGGCCTGGTTTTCCGTTAAAGCATATGTTGTACAGAATACGCACGCGCGATTTCGGGTCATACAATACATAGTGGTACCAATCTTTCCAATCTTCGGGACAGAAAGGATTGTGGAAAGGGATCTTAAATTCCTCCATTAAACTATGTAACCGGGATTCCAAGATCATCGTTGAAGCGAGCCTTTTTCGTTCATTACATCGTCAAATGTGCGCATATACGGTAGGTCCATGTGGTTTTTATCTTCTTCAATATGGGCACAAACCCGGTATATGGCCGTTTTTAAACGCGGAGAAACTTCCATGCTGCCCAGTACAAAGAAGAGAAAGAGTTTTTCAGGTTCATGGCCCACTTCGTTCATTACTTCATCCAACGAAGGGTCGGGCATTTCCGGGGGTTCACTTTCACTCGTTTGCGGGCTTTCAATATCTCCGCGAAGCATTTTAAACATCCACTGCTCCCAGCTGCCCAACATGGAACCGGCTTCCGTTTCCTTTTCATCCCATACGGTCCGAAAGCCCGAATGGAAACTTCTGCTGACCGATAACCAATTGATTACTTGCGAACCTGCTGTTATTAATGCCCCGTTTTTAAAAAATACGGTTCGTTTTAATTTATGAATTAAAGCCGCATTTTTTTCATCCTTAGCAATTGTATATCCCAATCGGGTAAGAAATAATATCATTTCGGTAAACAACGCCCGGGATGGTGTTTTTTCAAGGCTTTCCAATCCTTTTGATAAAGCATAAATGCTTTCTGCATATAAAGCATGTCCGGATGAACGGTCCTCTTCATTGTTCTGTGGAGCCTGGTCTGCGTTCAGGGGTAAATTTAGGGTTGCATTTCTTTCTGCCAGCTGGTTTTTTACCTCTGCATCACCTGCTTCCGTTTGAAGGATCAGATCAAGCGAGCAGTCTGCTATGGTTGAAAAGTGAATGCGGGTGCTCAACCGGTCTTTTTCTTTCAGGTTCTCCGGAAGCGGAACGGTTAAGGTAAACGTTTCTTCTCCTCCCGGGTTGAGGTAGCTGTAGAGGGGTGAAATACGGGCCGTAACCGCCGTTTCATCTCCTTGGTCGTTCCACTCCTCCACCCGTGGCTGGAGTGCCACAGGAGCAGCGAAGCAACTCTTGATGCGGATACGCAGCACCAACATGGCCCCTGCCGGAACAACGCAAGTCAGGCTGGTGGGTTGTTGTTCTATTTTCTGAAAATAAATCATGTTAGACCTTTCTTTCCACTACATAGTTTACCAATTCATAGATAAGGCGGCGATCTGCCAGTTCGCTGTTCCAGATCTCTTCCTTTTGCAAAGGCGTTTCTTTTTGTAAGAAATGCATCCCGTTTAGCAGGCCCATAGCCTTATCCGCATAATGTTGGGCCAGTGTTCTGCCGTATTCAATGCTTCCGACGGCTTCCATTTCATGCAATATAAAAGCCACATCTTTTGCCGTTTTTTGGGCTCTTGGTAAAGAGAGGATCTCTTTCATTCTGGCTTGATGTTTTGAGGAATTTGCCAATACATGATTCAACATAATGGTACGTTTTCCCTCAAAAATATCGCCTCCGATCTCTTTTCCATATTGTTCTTCGGAACCAATCAAATTAAGCAAGTCGTCTTGGATCTGAAAAGCAATTCCCAAAGCCATTCCAAATGCAGAAAGTTGCCCGAGGTGGTCTTTTGCGTTTTGTTCACTCCAATTTTGCTGACCAATGATGTACCCTATTCTACAAGGCGCCATAAAGGTGTACCAACAGGTTTTTTTGGTACACATTCTAAAATAATCTTCATCCCCCAAACCAAAGGTTTTTTCGGCGATCCAATCCAGCTCCATTGCCTGCCCTTCAACACTTTGCCGTGCCATGTTCTCAATCTCATGCATAACATGCATGGATTTCGCTATGCCTATGGTGTGAAGGTTTTCCAACAAAAAACCCAAGGCACAAACGTGTGTGGCATCTCCCAGGTTGACCGCACGTGGCATCCCTATTAAATGATGGATCGTGTCTTTTCCACGTCTGAGATCGCTTTCATCCTCTACATCATCGTGTATCAATGCAGCATTGTGGTACATTTCCAGAGCAGCAGCAGAAGTGAGTGCCTGTTGGGCCATACCGCCTACGGCGCGTGCCGTACTGATGCATAAAGCCGGCCGTAATGCTTTGCCTTTTCTGAACGGATAATCGGAAAGCAGCGCATACAATTGATCGTATGCACCGGGAATATTCCTTTTGGAAGCGATTAATTCCTTGATACGATCAAGCACCGCATTCCTCGTTCCGGCCAATACTTCATTTATGACGACTTTGTATGCCATTATTTTCTTTTTGTGATCATGCTTACGCCGATCCCGGGTAATATTTCTTTCCAGTAAAAACCGTTAAACCCAGCCACCGAAAATATTTCTTTTATCTCCCGGTGGTCGTAAAGCCTTTCGAATTGCGGGTTTGCTGCTTTATGCCCATCGATGCTTAACCCGTTTACAAGATTGGGATATGCATCGATCAAAAACACATGCCCGTTTTCTTTTAAAACCCCACTAAACTGTTCGGCAATTACCGCCAGGCTACCGAAATAACCGATGCTTAACTGGCAAAATATAACGTCAAACCGGTTGTAAAATCGCTGCGGAAGGTTTCTGGCATCTGCCTGGTAAAAAGCCATGTTTTTTACTTCATTCTGCTTGGCATTCCGGTTGGCCATCCGGATCATCTCACGCGACAAGTCACACGCAATTACTTCGCCGTTTTTTGCTATCATCGATAAAGCAATGGCTTCATATCCGCTTCCGCAAGCACAATCCAGCACACGGGCATTTTCAGAAATAAAAGGTTGTATCAATTGAAAAGCTTGCTGGGTAACAGGCATTTTAAAACGGTGTGTTGCCATTTCGTATTCCGGCGCAATCATATCCCAAAGCACCACTTCCCGGTAGTCGTCAGGCGTTACATCCAGCAATTCCAATTCAATTCCTCTTTCCGAGAAAAGGAAAACAGGCCTATCCACTTCAATAACTTCCGGCAATGCGCCTTCCTCATCAAGCATTAAGGTCCCTTTTTCAATCGCATCAAGGGCAGGAACAAAAACATTTTTTGCCCACAAATCCATTTGCGCCGAAAACAAAGGTCCCCATACATCGCGATGTTTGTCAAAGTCAAGTTTCATAATTCGATATGGAAAGTAGGGTACATTCCATGTATTGGTTAGTTACAATATCCGGACTTTTATGGTCTGTATTATTTCGTTTTCCGACAAACCATAAGCGTCTTTTCTCACATCGTCAAGTCTAAGATATGAAGATTATGTTTCAATGCCGTATACCAGGTTGGGCCAAAATTCGGCTGTGAAATATAAGACATTAATAATAAGTGGGTTGTATGTATCTTTTGATGTCAATCTTTTTTGAATGAAGAAAACGACAGCAACCGTTGCAGCCGGAGCGATTCGAGGCGTTCGGCAACGGTTTCGATCCAAATGCATGCAGTCGATCAGGCACCCCATACGCATTCGGCATGCCCCATTCAACCCAATCGGGTCTTGTGAGATATACGTCCTGGGATCTGCACTATAATACCGAAACCAATTATAATGCAACCCCGTTTCCTCATCATCACACTGTCCTTGATACCGGAACGGGATAAAAGAACGTTCCGCGGTAAGCTTGCAAGGATTACCATAACTGTTCGTTCCCTTTGAAATTACTTAATATTAAGAATAAGTCTGTTGATTATTAATGTATGAAGTAATGTTACAATGCTCCGTTAAGTTTTAAGCCGCCATTTTACCATACTCCAAAGCTTTCTTCGCCTTTTCTCTATTTATTGGCTTGTTTTCGGAAACAGCAAACAAGGCTAAAAATCAATTAAGCATTAAATTACTGTTATACCTTTTCTTAATGTTTGCCATTGAAAGTACGTTGTTTTGTTCTTTATGGTCTTGGTTCCAGTGTTGGATCTTCGCAATATGGATCGCAGTGAGCGATGTGTTAAAATGGAAATTTAACTTATTTGCAGACCTGGTTTGTGAGTCATTTAATCCCGTATGTTGTTTTCCGCCACGATATAAAACGGTCAAACAATGGGTCAGTAGTAAACGAAGGGTTAACCTACTCTACCCCAACCTATTCCTCATGGCTCAATCAGATCGAAATTTGGTTCAATATTTTGACCAAAGACGTACTGCGAGGGGGA
>CALLUQ010000052.1 GCA_938010565.1 uncultured Flavobacteriales bacterium | reverse complement strand
GAGGGGACACAAGGTTCGATATTCGTTATTCCTTGTTCGATGTTCGATATTCATTCATGTTTCTGTAATCAATTTTTCGCTGTTCTCGTTCTGTTTCTTTTTTTCTTTCATCAAAAAATTCAAAATCAATTTTTTTCTGCCGGCAATACCGGATCAACTTACCGGTAAAACCTCGTGGAAGGATGACCTGGTTTTCCGTTTCTTCGATAAATTTGAAATACCGTTTTGTGTTGTGGGTACTTTTACCCGTTTTCTTTTTGATGAAGTATTCCGGGTTTGCAAAATGGAGTTCTTCTTTCAGGAAGTGGATGATCTCGGGTGTCATTCCGGATCGGTTGAGTTGAACGGATCGGTTCAGAGTAATGTACAGTTGGTCTGAGATAATTCTTGTTGTGGTTGCAGAAGATCGCTGCTTTGTTGTTAGCGATTCAAATACTTCATCAAGATGAACCGTTGTTACTTTTTGAACGGACGACAAAAAACCCCATTGGTTTTTGTAAGGGGTAAAGTGCTCATCTACAAAACAACTGTTTCCGTGTTCCCGCGCAGTTTTGTGCAAAGGCAATGCAATCAGGTTTCCAAAACCTTTACCGGAGAGAACGTCTTGATTTGGAAACAAACGGTCAAAACTCAAACTTTTATCGAAAGCGGAAAAGATACCGGTTTCTTCAAGTATGGAAAGGATGATCTTCCGGCTCCTGATCGCCGGGTAGGGTTGATTAAAAAATACCCAGACATGACCGCCATTACCTGATCTTGATCGTTCAAGATAGGCGGGTATGCCTTTGTTGAAACACCCGCCGACGAATGCCTGACTTTCTTCGGTCCAGTTGTGTTGGTCAAAATCGGCAACAATGAACCAGGATGTATGGTCCTTCAGCAAAGGATAAATGCCAATCAATTGTTCTCCATTAAGATGCCTGGCAATTTGTTGATCTGTAAATGGCAGATACGTTTTTCCTTTGTAGGAATTAAAAGTACCACCGTTTATTTTATGAAGCCGGTACATGTAAGGGTCATAATGACAAGCGGGCATGTATCCGCTTTTGGTGCCTTTTTGCCAATGTATGGCAAAAACATCTTCACGGCCTTTAAATAATTCCTTAATCAGGTTAATTTCTCTGCTGTTCATCACCCCCCCGATTTACGTTTAATAGCGTGATTCATTTGTGGCAATGCTTCGGATGTGGTGCTGCATTTCTTAGGAAAACATCCGGGTCACTGCATTTGCCCTTTGTATGCAGTTTCAAAT
The DNA here is from genome assembly GCA_938010565.1 of uncultured Flavobacteriales bacterium. GTDB lineage: Bacteria > Bacteroidota > Bacteroidia > Flavobacteriales_D > CALLUQ01 > CALLUQ01. Next base: position 42,145 of record CALLUQ010000052.1, on the reverse strand, counting down.
TTTCCGATCCTGATATCCCTTGGCACCATCAGCCCCCTCCCACCTACAATGGCAGCACAGCAAGCCGATGTGGCATGGCTTCTTGCGACGGTTTGTTTTTGCCGGATTGTAAAACGATGCCTTTTTCAGGTTCAATCATGCATCATCGAAATGCCTGTAAAATAAAGCTTTCTCATTTTTTTTCAAAGTATAAGCCTGAAGCTTCTGAAAAAATTGGAAAATGGAAGCCTTTGAAAACCCAACCGAATGTTTTCCCGGGCATGCTGACCCACCAAAAAAGGCTTAAATCCGGTTGGATTTAAGCCTTTTCATTATGATGGAAAATGTTTTTATTTCAACGTACCTTTTGCTTCTGCTTCTTTGTTGTACTTCACCTGGAGCATCACCCAATAAGCAATGCCTCCGAAACCCAAAACAATAAAAGCATAGTTGGGTAGGTTGTCAGCAATCTCCAAAAGGCCGAAAGACCATTCTATAAATTCACCTGTAGGATAAACGATGTCCTGTACATTCATAATTGCCGGCAATTTTGCAGTTTTACCGTGCAAATTTAATTATTTTTCATAAAAGAAAAAACTAACTTTACCTTGGATGATCCTCCGAATTTATCGTACCGGTGAGCCCCTGGCTTTGTTTTTTTTGCCTGTATTGGCAAGTATGCTTTATGCCTTTCGGTTTCTGGAGTTACCCGTTTTACCCGAAGGGCCCTCAGCACCTCTTTACACCCTGATCAAGCCGGTTCTTTACAGGTACCCTTTTATGGGCGTATTCACCGGAATTTCCCTTATCGTCTGGCAGTCCGTTTTATTTTCAGGATTGCTGAATAAGCAAGAACTAACCAGCAAAACGGCACATGTGCCAGCGCTGGTTTATACGGTGATAGCAGGAGGCTTTTTCCATGCACAAGGTGCCCATCCGGTTTTGTTTGCTAACCTTTTTATCTTGTTGGCACTAGGGCAGCTGTTGCGGGTTTATCGCCAGAAACAGGTGCATGCAGAAGTATTCAATACGGGGTTCTGGTTGGGTATAGCGGCATTGTTCTACTGGCCTGGCACACTTTTATTGCTTTGCGTGTGGATGGGCCTGGGCATTATGCGCACTTTCGTGTGGCGGGAATGGCTGTTTCCGCTTTTGGGGTTTCTGGTGCCCATCCTTTATGCTGTTTTTTGGTATTGGTGGAGCGATGCCACCGATCAATGGGTACAACGGTTCAATGTTGATGTGTTTTACAGGTCAAACATTTTCAATCGGAAAGCCTTGTACGAAGCCATTTCCATTGCTTTTGTCGGACTGATCTTGCTTTTTTCCATCGTCTTGTTTTTTCGCAAACTGATTGTGAATATCAAACGGGTGCGAAACCTCAAGATCATATTATTGATTTTTAGTATGGGTTATGCCGGGTTGTTTGTTTTTTCCTTTTTTGAGATGGATCAAACGTATCGCCCGGCCCTTCTGGCCTTTCCGGTGAGCTATTTTATGGTGTTTCTTTTCGAAGACGGAAAACATCGGGTGAGGGAATTTCTGTTCTATCTGCTGGTGCTTTGCCTGTTTTTTAATTCATGGATGGCCTGGCAGGTTTTAAAAAGCCACCAATAAGCGATGTAAAAGAGAAGATTTCACTACTTTTGCAGCATGAAGTTTGGCGTGGTAACTTTTCCCGGTTCCAACTGCGATCAGGATATGATTTACGTACTTGGAACCATTCTCGGACAACAGGTGGAACAGCTCTGGCACAAGGATCAGGATATCAAAGGTTGCGATTTTATCGTTTTGCCCGGGGGCTTTTCATATGGCGATTATCTGAGATCGGGTGCAATTGCCCGTTTTTCGCCCATTATGAAAGAGGTAATTGCCCATTGCAACAAAGGAGGGTATGTCTTGGGGGTTTGTAACGGGTTCCAAATTCTTTGTGAAACAGGTTTGCTTCCTGGTACTTTACTGCATAACAGCAGCCGTAAGTTCATTTGCAAAAATGTACCCCTGAAAGCAGTAACTAAAAACAGTTCCATTACCGCCCATCTGGACCTCAAAAAAACGTATACAATGCCTATTGCTCACGCAGAAGGCAATTACTTTGCTTCCGCTGATGCGATGAAAGCTTTGAACGACAACGATCAGGTGCTTTTTCGCTATTGCGATGAAGAAGGCCAGGTTACCGATGCCTCGAATCCAAACGGCGCATTGGAAAACATTGCGGGGATCACCAATGCGAACCGCAATGTGTTTGGGATGATGCCTCATCCGGAACGGGCTGCAGATGAAGAACTGAACAATACCGATGGCCGTTTGCTCTTTAGGTCCATTTTAAATACTTTGGTAACGGCTTAATTTTCAGGAAACGAATTTCCGGTTGATCCATCTCTCCGCTTTCCGGAGTCATCTCTCTGTTATCCTGCTTCGTGTGGCCGTTTTTTGTAACATTCGCGCTTCACCCCGAGTATAATGTTCTTTATGAACAATGTTATGCATGCCCATACATTTCAGTTCAATAAGGTGCTCAATTACCACTACAAAACGGAAGGAGGGGGGCTGATATTGGCGTATTACGGCGAAATGCACCAACACCTCATCAAAACCTTCGGAAACAACCTTGAACACATTCTTAAGCAGAAAGGCGCATCCCCTACGGCCGTAAAAAGAACCTATCACGTTGTGATCGAAAGCTTACAAAATGTGGTCCGACATGGCGATAAAACAGATGGTTCTCTGGGAAAGGACAAATCGGTTTTCCTTGCCGGAGTGAATGACCGGCATTACATCGTTACCACCGGAAACGCTGTGCTACGGGGTCGGGTAAACAGAGCCACAGACTTTCTTGATCTACTTTCCGGAATGGAGGCTTCGGAGGTAAGATCTCTTTATAAGGAAAGGATCCGGAGCAATACCGTAAGCGAACGTGGCGGTGCAGGGTTGGGGTTTATTGATATCACTAAAAAAACCAACAACACCATCCGTTATCACATCGAAAACTTGAACGAAAAAGCCGCCTACCTCACGCTTATCATGTTGATAAACCGTACATAATTAAAAATACGCCATCACTCCATGCTTCTTTGCTTAACTTTCGTTAACCTGGTGCAGCCGTTGCCTGAGTGGGTTTTTCCACAGAGCAAAAATGTGAACACAAAGCCGATTTGAAGCGAAAGGCCCGGAATCAATCCTTTCTGGCAGCAATTACTTGATCGTATTGTACTTTTTGGGTATCGTTAAGGATATTGCGGATCTTTGCGTTGTAATAATCCTTAATTTGTTTACGTGCCGCCGCAATGCCTTCTTTGCTGCCATCGTGTTTGGTTTGTGAACTGTGTAGCCTTTTGTGCAATGCCGTATAAATTTGTGTGGCTTGCTTTTTCTGAAGTTCATTCAACTGAACGGCCTGATCTAAGACCCGGGTATGGCTTTCAGCGTATTGCTCTGTCGTAATCTCTTGCTTTTGTTGTACTTCGGCAGGCTGGGTTTGCGCACTTGCAACGCGCGTTTCGGTAAAACCAAAGGCCAACCCCATCGCTAGAAATAAAATCCGATGCTTCATAATAAAATACATTTGAACTCAACAATATACGAAGAGGCAACGAACCTGCCAACTTCTCCTTTTAATTCCCTTTTTCTACAGCCGACGAAGGGAGATGCTTTTTGAGCTTGCGGTACTGCTCATAACGCCATTTTACGGCCATAATCAGATCGTACTGGGAAGCCGTTCGGATAAAATCTGCCGGAAGATCCAGGTATTGGATAAAAACATCAAAATCCTTGGAAGAAAGTTGAATGATGTCGTAGCGAATGTATTTCCGGAACAGTTCTTTCAGCAATGCTCCGACCTTATCTTGCAGCTCCAATTCCGCAACCTTTCTTTTTGATCGCTCCATCTTGCTGAAACGCTCATACAAAGCTGTAATCGGGCTCCGGAGTGCATCCATCCCCGAAAGAGGGGCCAACTCTCGAAGCTCCTCGCCCAGCACTTTTCGGTCTTGGTCGATTTCTTCGATTTCCCTTTCGGGGAAAATTTCTACTTCCTTTAACTGAAACTCCAAAGGCAACAGCGTTACTTTTACATCCAACGTATCCTGTTTACTTTTTACATCAACTGCTATTGTTCGGGTATGAAAACCTCGGGCTGAAACCAAAATGCGATCTCCGGGCAAAGCACTGATCCCGAAACGGCCGTTGGGATCTCCAAAAACACCTCTGGAAGTACGTTGATTCACCACCATGATATAGGGGAAAGCATGGCGGGAAGCAGTGTCTGTCGCCTGACCCCTGACCCATATTTTCCGCAGAGCAGACTTTTTGCTCGTAGTATCAGGTTGTGCCTGTAACAGCATCGAAACCAACAGAAAAACAGGCATGAAAAAAAAATGCAACACGGCAGACAAATATACGGCAGTCAGGCCATTTAACGCAACAACAACCGGAAAGGTATTTTTCTTATTGTTTTTTTTGTTGGTTCGCCCTTTATTTATCTTGTTATTGCCTTATATGTGAACTTCGTGTTATTTTTGGCAAACGTTTGTTTTTTTGCCACCGTTCCTCTCTTTTATGCCATGATGTGCATCGGAAACGCACAATCAGACGAATGCTTCCGCCAAGCCATTGCGCTCAAATGCTACATGCAGCCCGGTCCGGCCGGAAAGCAACATGGCATTTACATTTATCGTAACTTTGCTCCGCATTTTTAACAGATGAAGCGCGTAGTTGTCGGATTATCAGGCGGGGTAGATTCCTCAGTAGCAGCTTACCTTTTGCAACAGCAAGGGTATGAGGTGATTGGTCTTTTCATGAAAAACTGGCACGATGAATCGGTGACCATCAGTGACGAGTGCCCTTGGGTTGAAGACAGCAACGATGCCCTTCTGGTAGCAGAAAAGCTGGGCATCCCGTTCCAGACCATCGACCTCAGTAAAACGTATAAAAAACGCATTGTCGATTACATGTTTGCAGAATACGAGGCAGGCCGCACCCCCAATCCTGACGTACTCTGCAATCGCGAGATCAAGTTCGATACGTTTTTGGAACATGCTCTTCAGCTGAATGCTGATTTTGTAGCTACCGGCCATTACTGTCGCAAAAAAACGATGGAAAAAGACGGGAAGGAAGTACACCGGCTACTGGTCGGAAAAGACAACCATAAAGATCAGAGCTATTTTCTTTGCCAGTTGAACCAGAAACAACTTGGCCGGGCTCTTTTCCCAATTGGCGATCTCACCAAACCACAAGTGCGCCGGATCGCATCAGATCAACACTTGGTTACAGCCGGGAAAAAAGATTCACAAGGCCTTTGTTTCATCGGAAAAGTGCGTTTGCCTGATTTCCTCCAACAGCAACTCAAACCCAAAACAGGTCTGGTTTATGAAATTGATGCTCAACATCGTTTGTTTAAAGATCATTCATGGGGCAAAGCTGCATTTGCTTCTGATACGGAAAAATTTGACCATTTGAGCGCTCCGTTTATTTATGCTCCGGAACAGGGAATGATAAGAGGTCAACATCAAGGGGCGCACTATTATACCATTGGTCAACGCAAAGGCCTGGGTATTGGAGGCACACCCAAGCCTCTTTTTATCATTGGTACGGATGTAAAGGAAAATGTGATTTATACGGGGCAAGGCGAAGATCACCCCGGTTTGTTTCGGAAAGGTTTATTCATCGATGCAAATGAAGTACATTGGGTACGCCCCGATCGGAAATTAACAACCGGCGGATCCTGCCGCTTCGGCATCCGTATTCGTTATCGTCAACCTTTGGAAGGCGGTGAATTGTATATGCGCGAAAAAGGTCTTTATATCCTGTTCGATCAACCCCAGAAGAGCATTACACCGGGCCAGTTTGCCGCTTGGTACGATGGAGAAGAGCTGATTGGCTCAGGCGTGATCCATGCTTGATATCCGGCTCTTGTTTTTCTCGCATATATACCCACTCAAAACCCGGGACTCCCTCCATGCATCCGACAATTCCCAATTCCGGATCAAACCGTTTGCCGTAATGCTTTTAGTTGGTCTCTAAACCAACACAGCCGCCCGGATCGCAAAAAACCGATGTTGAAAACCGCTTCCCCGACCAAAAGACCAACAAGAAGTTACACTTGTGGGGAGGAGGCCTTCGCCCGATCGATAAAACGTATGATATCAACCCCGTAGGCCAACAAATGGTCGCCTTCGCAAAGAGCAGGATAGGCATACAAAGGAACCGTAGTTTGCAATTCCTGCTCATCCACATTTACAATCGGATATTCTAGGCCAGAGGCCAGGAGGTAGGCTTCTACTTTATCACAGTCATGGCACCCGTTAGCAATATACAGAATTCTTTTAGCCATTATAGTTGATTCAGATCTCGAACGAGAAGTTTGTTTCGTTCCATGTAAATCTTATTCTCTTTCCGCAAATCGTTGAGTACTGAAGTAACGGTTTGACGGGAAGTCGCGGTGAGGTTGGCGATATCCTGATGCGTCAGATTATGTTTCAACAGGGTTTCCGATCCTACTCTCGTTCCAAAATTCATGGCCATTTCGCGAATGAAGTCAAGGATTCGTGTTTGTGAATCTTTGAAGATCATTGCTTCGAGCCGCCGCTCTACTTTGCGCAAACGCTCCCCTATCGTAGCCGTTACAGCAAGGCTTAGTTTTGGGTTGGTGGCCATTAGTCCGATCAGATCATCCACATTCATGGCACAAAAGCGGGTTTCCATATCCATTGCAATGGCAAAGTCTTTCCGGGTGCCTTCGCCTGTAATGGCCAGTTCGCCAAAAAACTCACCCGGATATAAAATGCATTTGATGATTTCTTTTCCATCATCGGAATAGGTCCCGATCTTTACCCGGCCACTCTTCAGAAAGAAAATAACTTTTGATGGTTCTTCAGGAAAATAGATATAGTTGTTTTTATCTGCCAACCGCATGGTGGTCCGCGCATCAATGGTTTTCATCTCTTCTTCCGTGAGGTCCGAGAGCAGGTTGATTTGCTCCAGATGCCATAATTTTGAATGTGTTTCAGCCATTTTTTAAAGGTAACAATTTGTCGGATTGACGATCATTATTTATGCGGATCAGCTCCGTAGTTCAGTTGCGCACTTCAGTTTTTTTAAACTTACAAAGATTATGTTTTCCCCCAAATCGGCTTCGTAGCTATGGTTTCAAAAAAAATAATCTACTCACTACAAGAGTGTTAGGTGTTTTTTAAAACTTATATTTGTTATTGTCGATAGAAATTTCTTACCTTTATACTGGAATTTGGAAGATGGGGTTTTCCAAATCCACCTTCTGTGAACGAACAGAAGTTCTCTGCGAATTTTAAAAACGCAGAAAGACAATTTAGTCGACGTTTTGGGTTTTAGGTTGAATAGATACATTTCTTGAACTTTCTTCTATTTTTTCTTCTTGTCACTAAATTGTTATTACCAAAGGTCGGGTGGGGTCCCGACCTTTGTTTTTTCTCCTTTTTTCATTTTACATCTGATTTAGTCTCGCATCCTTTTGGGTATGGATACGTATGATTTTCATTTCTGCGTTAAAAGCAGCAAAGAAATACTGTTGTGAACATACGGATAAGCAGGAGCCCCGAATGCTTCGGAGGCAATGCTTGTAGCGAATGAATGGAGGACTGCCAGGAAAAACACGAATATGTCAGCGACTTTGATATCCTCCTCATCACCGATAACCGAAAAACAGTTAAGAGGGATGGCGAGTACCGGAGAAAGAGCGCCAAGACCATAACGAGCTTGCCAAAACCAACATCATTCACCACAGCATCGGCTTTGTTAACGATAAGATCGATAGCTTTGCAAAGGGAAAAAAGGCTACAAAAAATGTATAGGTCGTTGTTGCCCTGCGAGACAGCAATAGCCTATAAACAAGCCGTTGGCTACAATAGCCCTGAAAAGTAAGGAGTAAAAAAGTCCACGCGCCAGAGATTTATTTTATTTGAGAAAACCGGAATGGAAGGAATAGGAAGCACACCACTTATTAAATTAAAACACCTGACGAACTCTAATTGTGCAGATGTTTATGTCAAATATGAAGGGGCAAACCCAACCGGTAGTATGAAAGATAGAATGGCTCTTTCAATGATTGAAGGTGCTGAAAAAAGAGGAGAACTGAAAACCGGCGGAACGGTGGTTGATTATACTGGCGGAAGTACCGGAAGTGCTTTAGCAATGATATGCTCTGCGAAAGGTTATAAAGCTCATTTTGTTTCATCGGATGCTTTTGCCGAAGAAAAATTGCAAACCATGAGGGCTTTTGGAGCAAAACTGGACCTGGTCTCAGGCGAAAATGGAAAAATAACCGCTAATGTTATTGATAATGCCATAAAAAAGGTGAGAGAAATAGCTCAAAAACCGAATACTTTTTATACAGACCAATTTAAAAACGTTGATAATCGTAATGCTTATCACAAAATGGCAAACGAAATAATGGCCGTTTTAGGTACGAATATCGATGAGTTTGTAATGGGTGTTGGTACAGGTGGTTGCTTTTCGGGCAATTCGGAAATATTTAAAAAAGAGATCCCCGGAATTAGATGTATTCCTATAGAGCCCTACAACGTCAGAGCATTATCAGGCGGAGATACAACCGGAAATCATAGACTCGAAGGAATGGGAGCCGGATTTATTCCTGAAATTTGTAGAATGGACTTGGCTGACGAAATAATTTCGGTAAAAGATAAAGATGCTTACGAAACGGCTAGAAAATTGGCGAAAATTGAAGGCATTTTCGGAGGAATTACTTCCGGCTCTAATGTTTGGGTTGCTTTACAAAGAGCAAAAATAATCGGAAAAGGAAAAACGATAGTGACCGTTATTTGCGACTCGGGATTGAAATATTTAAGCGGAGATCTATACAAATAAAAACGGCATACAACCATATATTCCGCAATTACGGCAGGTCTAACCCCGCCCGGATCTGCCCGAGATTGCGAATGTTAGAAGATAGAGCCAAAATTTAAGCCTATTAATACGCAACTGAAGGTTATGCTAAAGCGTTGTAATCAAACAAATTAAGTGTTTCGGGGGTGTAAAATTTTATGCGGTATGTTTGCTTTACTGATCTTTGAATTAACAAACCCTTCCTGAAAAAAGCTAACGACAACAACTTTTATTGTAATGGGTCCTGTTTTTAATGTTGAAAATAGCCCCCAAAATATTTTTATGGCCTGAAAATTTTGGTTGAAAGATGCGGTTTTGCGATGGCTTCCCATTAAAAGTCAAAAAAGGATGCTTTTGTTTTTCATTTTCTTCGGGCTCTATCCGGTGGCAGCCTGAAAAAGCATTGATTTGCGGTAATTGTTCTCCATGCAAATGATTTTGCACCATTCTAAAGTCGGATTTCAGCTAACCAGTCACCGGTTCTATCGCTGCTTTTCTAAACTTCTTTTTTCGTTTTTGACAGGCCGTATCTCGCTTTAAGGGTTTGTTATCAGAAGTGGGAATGATGGTGTCTATTGATTTGCAAAAGGACAGTGCCTTTTTATGCCTTGGGCAACCGTTGCCTAATGGGGCTTACCTTACCTATTGGAAATAGTAATAATATCTTGGGTCCGGAAGGGCTGCCCAAAGCATGAATGCGTTTGCCCTCAATTAAGGCTCTCTTTTATCACCATTGTTTTTATTTGTACATTTGTTTGTCTTAAAGCTTTTTGAATATGTTTAAGGGAACCAATAATGGAATGACCCGCACACAGGAAAACAATTCCCCTGATCGCCTGAACCGCATCGTGGAAGGGACTACTATAAAGGGAGATATCCGTTCTGATAGCAATATCCGGATTGATGGGACCGTAACGGGTACCATCTTTACCAAAGCCCGGCTGGTGGTCGGTCCTTCCGGAGTAATCGATGGTGAGGTCACCTGTAACGATGCAGACCTCGAAGGATTCGTAACCGGTAACCTGGTGGTTAAAGAGTTGCTTTCTCTCAAAGGAACCGCTAAAATCGAAGGCACTGTGAAAACCGGTAAAATGAAAGTTGAAGCAGGAGCTTTGATCAATGCACAGGTGGATATGGGCGGAGCAGCAAGCAAAGGAACAAGCAATGTCAGATCAACAGAAGCGCCGGCAACGGTTAAACCCAAAACAAAAGTCCGGGAAGCAGCAGTCGCCTGACCCTTCTTCCGGAAAACAGGTTTCCGCTTTCTATAAATACACCGGCATTGCAACCAAAATGGCCCTCATTATTGTTGCAGGAACGTTTGGTGGTTTACAACTCGATCAATATCTCGGACTTTCTTTTCCCGTTTTCACGATGGTACTCGTGCTGGTTTCAGTAGGTTTGGCCATGTATGTTGTGATCAGGGACATTTCAAAATAGCATGCCTCACCACGTACGATTTCTAACATTTTTAGGGCTTTTCACGGTTTTTCTGGCCGGTACCATGTGGGTCATATTTACCTGCCTGCTCCACCAACCGGCAGGCCTTTCATGCTACCTGCTTTTCCTTTATTTTTATAGCCTTACCGCACTCATACACCTTTACCTGGTAAAAACCGGGAAAAATAAAGACCCAAAACGATTTGTGCCCTCTTTTATGGGCATCGTCGGGCTGAAAATGTTCTTGTCGCTGGCTTACCTTTTTGCGTATATCGCCATTGTACAAACCAACATTGTTCCTTTTGCAGTGAGTTTTCTGGTCCTCTATTTTGTTTATACCACAGTGGAGGTAATGGCCTTGTTACGGGTACTCAAAAAACACAAGGAAACCCCTTCGTAACATCCACTTTTCCTCCTTCCGCTTTTTTACCGAATATTCCCTATACACCGGATCCTTTTCAAAAAAACAGGACATTTGTTTTTTAATCGCTGAAGAATACCTAATTTTGCGGTCGAAAATCAGGAGCATAGTGACATTTAAACACCTGCAATGGTTCTTCCAAGACACATGAACACACCGGCGATCAAAACAATTGCTTTTTTTCTTTTTTTTATTTCCGGAACTTCTGTTGCCCTGGCTGGTAGCAGCAAAGGCGAAAAATTTGATCCGGGAGGAACAATTCTTCACCACGTAAAAGATGCACACGAGATCCATGTAATGGATGGCGTTTCCATTTCTTTACCCATTATCATTTATGATGATGGATTGAAGATCTTTTCTTCTTCACACTTCTACCACAGTGAGCCAAAAGAAGTAATGATCGGTGATGCAAAAGAACACTATTACGCGTACAACGGATATGCTCTTTTCCACGAAAAGATTTATAAACTGGATCACGGTGCATTGCATATTGAAGACGGGCACCCCCACAACGAAAAGGTAGCCGACTTCTCTATTACCAAAAATGTTTCCGGAATGTTGTTCGGGGTTTTTATGATGTTCATGCTCTTTATTGCCGCAGCCAAACACTATAAAAAGCATGGCATTGCAGCTCCTAAGAAGGGCATCGTAAGGGCAGTGGAGCCTCTGGTGCTTTTCATTTCGGAAGAAGTAGCCCGGCCCTCTATCGGACATAAATACCAACGTTATGTTCCTTTCCTGCTTACGTTGTTCTTTTTCATCTGGTTTGGTAACCTTTTGGGTTTGATTCCCTTCCTTGGCGGGATGAATTTCACGGGCAACATTGCCGTTACCATGGTATTGGCATCTTTTACATTCATCATCACCTCCTTTAGTGGCAACAAACACTATTGGGGGCATATTTTTGCACCACCGGGTGTACCCGTTGCTTTGTATCCGCTACTGATACCGATAGAGATCATCGGGGTGCTTTCGAAGCCTATCGTACTTATGCTTCGTTTGTTTGCAAACATTACAGCAGGCCATATTATCATTCTTGCATTTACCAGCCTCATTTTCATTTTCGGAGAAATGAGCACCGGAGCAGGTTACGGAGTATCCGTGGTATCCATGGCTTTTTCAATTTTTATGAACTTCCTCGAATTGCTGGTAGGCTTTCTTCAGGCGTATGTATTCGTTCTGCTTTCCGCTTTGTACTTTGGAGCAGCAGTAGAAGAAGTTCATCATTAACATAGGGTATAAACAAACCATATAAACTTTTAGATTATGGAATTTTTGATCATTCTCGCTGAAGCAGTTGCTGTTATGGGTGCCGGTATTGGTGCAGGTATTGCTGCTCTCGGAGCTGGTGTTGGTATCGGACGTATTGGTGGTTCAGCCCTAGAGGCGATGGCTCGTCAGCCGGAATCTACCGGAGATATCCGTGCTAACATGATCGTTGCTGCGGCACTTGTTGAAGGTGCGGTATTTTTCGCAATCGTATTGTGTCTGTTGGTGCTGTTCCTTTAAGGAACGGTTGTAACAGCAAAAAAACAGAACCGGTTGTCCTGCGGTTGGCAGGAAGCCGGTTTTCTACCGAATTGAAAAACACAACAATACAAAAACCGTAACGCATGGATTTGATCACTCCCGGAATAGGACTGGTTTTCTGGACCACCTTGAGCTTTCTCATTGTGCTGTTCATCCTGAGCAAAGCGGCTTGGAAGCCGATGCTGAAAGCTTTAAAAGAGCGCGAAGAAAACATCGATGGTGCTTTGGCTGAGGCAGAAAAAGCCCGTCAGGAAATGGCCAGCCTTCAATCCGACAACGAAAAATTGTTAAAAGAAGCCCGCGAAGAGCGCGACCGTATGCTTACCGAAGCACGCGACACCCACGGTACCATCGTAGGGAAAGCAAAAGGTGATGCAAAAGCCGAAGCAGACCGCTTAATAGCCGGTGCCCGCGAAGAAATACGCAGCGAGAAACGGGCAGCACAAACGGAGATCAAAAACATGGTTGCACAACTCTCCATCGAGATTGCCGAAAAAGTGATCAAAGAGCGTTTGAGCAACGATGAAAAGCAAAAAGCTTTGGTAAACAGCCTGATCGAAGACCTCAACTTAAATTAGTCGGAGCATGAAGCAGACAAGAGTAGCCACACGTTATGCGAAATCACTGCTTGGGTTAGCCGAGGAGCAAAACAAATTGGAAGAGGTATACAAAGACATGCAATTGGTTGCAAAAACTTGTAAAGATCATGCCTTTGCCTTGTTACTCAAAAGCCCCATCGTTAAATCCGATAAGAAACAACAGATTTTTAATGCCGTATTTGCTGGAGAACTTACCCAGCTCACTTCGGAATTTATATCCATTATCAACCGTAAAAGGAGGGAAATGGCTCTGGGTGAAATTGCAGAAGAGTTCTTAACACAGTACAATACTTTTAAAGGCATTACCATCGCAGTGGTTACTTCTGCTGCACCTTTGGATGATGCTACCAAGAAAAAGGTATTGGGTTTGTTGAAAACCGAAGTGAATGGAGAGATCCAACTGATAGAAAAAATTGATGCAGGCATCATTGGCGGATTCATTGTCCGCATTGGCGACCGCCAGATCGATGCCAGCCTCAGCCGGAGATTGACCGACCTGCGTGGTGAATTCTCCAGAAATAGATATGTTGCACAATTTTGATACGTAAACGCAGCCGGTAATGGCGGCTGCAAAAAATAAAAGTTATGGCTGATGTAAAACCTGCAGAAGTTTCTGCGATCCTCAGAGAACAACTCTCCGGATTTAAATCGGAAGCTGAACTGGAAGAAGTGGGAACTGTACTCCAGGTGGGCGACGGTATTGCCCGTATCTACGGTCTTTCAAGCGTACAAGCCGGAGAACTTGTCGAGTTTGACGGCGGTCTGAAAGCGATCGTTCTGAACCTTGAAGAAGACAACGTAGGTGCGGTACTTCTTGGTACTTCTACTGGTATTCGTGAAGGCGATACGGTGAAACGTACCGGAACCATTGCCTCTGTTAAAGTAGGGGAAGGCATGCTGGGCCGTGTGGTCAACACCCTCGGTAAGCCTATTGATGGAAAAGGACCCATCCAGGGCGAAACCTACGAAATGCCACTCGAACGTAAAGCACCGGGTGTTATTTACCGTCAACCGGTAAACGAACCTCTTCAAACCGGTATCAAAGCCATCGATTCCATGATCCCTGTGGGTCGTGGTCAGCGTGAGTTGGTCATTGGCGACCGCCAAACCGGAAAAACCACGGTTTGTATCGATACCATCATCAACCAGAAAGAGTTTTATGATGCAGGGGAGCCTGTATACTGTATTTATGTTGCCATCGGTCAGAAAGGTTCTACCGTTGCCGGCATTGTTAAAAAATTAGACGAAGCGGGTGCACTTCCCTATACGGTAATCGTTGCAGCAAACGCTTCCGACCCTGCTCCGATGCAGTTTTATTCTCCATTTACCGGCGCAGCCATTGGCGAGTACTTCCGCGATACGGGCCGTCCTGCTTTGATCGTTTATGACGACCTTTCCAAGCAAGCGGTGGCTTACCGCGAGGTTTCCCTTCTCCTTCGTCGTCCTCCGGGACGTGAGGCGTATCCGGGAGATGTATTCTACCTGCACTCAAGATTGCTTGAACGTGCTGCCAAAGTAAATGCATCCGATGCCATTGCAAAGGGCATGAACGACCTTCCTGAGTCTTTGAAAGATAAAGTAAAAGGAGGAGGGTCTCTTACCGCATTGCCGATCATTGAAACGCAGGCCGGCGATGTTTCCGCATACATTCCTACCAACGTAATTTCGATTACGGACGGACAGATCTTCCTGGAGTCTGACTTGTTCAACTCGGGGGTACGTCCGGCAATTAACGTAGGGATCTCTGTTTCTCGTGTAGGAGGATCGGCTCAGATCAAATCGATGAAAAAAATTGCCGGTACTTTAAAGCTCGACCAAGCACAGTTCCGCGAATTGGAAGCCTTTGCAAAGTTTGGTTCTGACCTGGATGCAGCCACGCTTTCCGTAATTGGAAAAGGAGCCCGTAACGTGGAGATCTTGAAGCAAAATGAAAACTCACCCATGACGGTTGAAGATCAGGTTGCGATCATTTACTGCGGAACCAAAGGTTTGTTGATGGATGTTCCAGTAAACAAAGTAAAAGGCTTTGAAAGCGACTTCCTCAGCGTTATGAACCACCAGCACCGCAATGTAATGGATGCGCTGAAAGCAGGTAAAATTACCGAGGAAGTAACCCGTACACTCGAATCGGTTTGTGCAGACCTTGTTAAGAGATTTAAGTAAAATCAGACCGGAAAGCGAAGTGCGATATTTCGAACTTCGCTTTTCGTTTCAAAATAGCTTGTTATGGCGAACTTAAAGGAAATACGCAACAGGATCGGTTCAGTCAATTCTACCATGCAGATTACTTCTGCCATGAAAATGGTATCGGCTGCAAAACTGAAAAGGGCTCAGGATGCCATTGTCCAAATGCGGCCTTACGCCAGCAAATTAAAGGAGATCCTCTCCAACCTCAGCTCCAGCCTGGATGCCTCGGAAGGCGGATATGCAGAAGAGCGGGAAGTAAAAAACCTGCTTCTGGTACCCATTACATCAAACAGAGGTCTTTGTGGGGGGTTCAACAACAACATCATCAAAGCCACACTTCGGATGGCTGAAGCCCACAGCGATAAAAATGTGAAGATCCTTCCTGTTGGGAAAAAGGCGATGGATGTGTTGAAAAGAACACCTTACATCGTTGGAGATGATTATCCGCACGACCTGCAAAACCTTTACAGCGATCTCACTTTCCGGAATGTTTCGGAAGTAGCGGAGCTCATCATGAAGAAATTTGCAAACAAAGAGGTGGATAAAGTGGTGTTGGTTTACAATGCGTTCAAAAACGCCGCCAGCCAAGACCTGATGCAAGAGCAAATGCTCCCCATTCTTCCGCCCAAACAGGAAGAAGGCAGTAAGGCTCAGTCGTTGGAGTACATTTTTGAACCCAACAAAGAAGACATTGTGTTGGAGCTGATCCCAAAATCATTAAAAACACAACTCTTCAAAGCAATGCTGGATTCGCATGCTGCCGAACACGGCGCACGTATGACTTCAATGCACAAAGCAACCGATAATGCAGGAGACATGCTCCACGAACTCAAACTGACATACAACAAAGCACGTCAGGCAGCCATTACCAACGAGATTCTTGAGATTGTTGGCGGTGCCGAAGCATTGGCCGGCTAATACCTTTCGGTCTCGAATGATTATTATATTACCATCACAAAGGGCACCTCGGTTGAGGTGCCCTTTTTTGTGGTGTGCCCGGCACGGGCAATGGCTTTAGAGTTGAAGTCCCGAACACCGGATATAGTGCAAAATGTTGGCATTTCGCTTTTTTAACTTAATAAATCAGGTCCATTTTCTTTCACACATTCGATGAAGCCTTTAACCCCTTGTTTTATCGTTTGTTTTTTAGATTCAGAGAGAAATTCCTTTATAAGCTTTAATGCAGCTTAGGTCTGTGTTTTACTTTCGTATTTTTGATCGTTTGTTTCAATTTCAGGGTAATTTCACCAATGTTATAAGCATATATTGAAGCAGGTATGAAAGTGAATTTCAAATCCTGAATTTCTTTTATTCCCAATCGATCAATTGAAGTAGCAACAGCCGATTGAAATCTATTTTCTACGCAAAAGTTTATTAAGCTTTTCAACTCCTGAGGTTTATCAAAAAATCTATTGCTCCATTTAATCTCTACTCCCCAAACAGGCTTATAGCTTTTGTCATCTACTAATACAAGGTCTACTTCTCCCTCTTTTCTACCATCTTTCCACCTTGCATACGTTAAGTCCAGCTGCTCCCGATGCATCCATTGAGAAAGAATTGCCGTTTCCACCATGTTTCCCATTTCCCGGTCAGTTTCAGTTATTGGAGAAAACAAGGCCGTTCGAAGGGATGGGTTGGTTAGATATACTTTGAAACTTGTTATTCTTTTTAACCTTTTCGCATGGACTCCTACCTTATTTAAAACTTTAATCAAAAAGACTGCCTCTAAATATTCCAGATACTTCTTTAACGTATCCTTTTGAATCCCACTTTCTTTGGACATTGCTTCATATGAAAACTCATTTCCTGTATTGTAAGCTATGTACGTAAAGAATCGATTTAACTCTTGAACATCTTTTATTCCATACAGGCTAGGCAAGTCTCTTAGTAATACTTTGTCAACGATATCGTTCTTTACGTATCTACCCATATCACTTTGTATTTCTTCTGATAATACAACCTCCGGGTATCCTCCAAAATTCAAATAATGGATAAATTCCTTGTTTAGTTCTTTCGTGTCATGTGCCAGGCAATACGCTACATCCTTGTCTCCGTATTGAATATCACTTTGATAAATTAAGTGGTCCAATTTTTTCAAATGGATATATTCCTGAAATGTTAAAGGAGGTAAAAGGAAATCAGTAAATCTGCCAGCTCCGCTTTCTGTACTGTGCCATTTCAGGGCTGCAGCTGCTGAACCCGAAACAATGAATTTAGTTCCAGGGTATGAGTCAACCAATACCTTTAAATGTCTTTCCCAATCTTTCAAGTATTGTATCTCATCAAAAAAAACATAACAATCATTAAGGTTCTGAAGAGCTAAAGATTCTTTACACAGAGTTAAAATGTCTTCCAACCCTAAATTGACATAAATAGGGTTGTCAATTCCAATAAAAAATAGTTTGTGAGGATTTACCCCTTCTTTCAGTAGTTCTTCGATGCAATGAAATAGCATCACGGTTTTGCCAACTCTTCTGGGGCCCATTAGAACCAAAGCTCTTTTGATGCTTCTTTCAAGAACAAATGGATAAAACAGATTAAAATATAGTCTTTTTGACATTGAGCTATAGGTCTTCGGAATTTCCTTGGTTATCCACCATGGGTTTTCATAACGAAGACGCTCAATAATTTTTTCCGTAGGAATAAGCCTGTGTGCTTTCATAAGCAACTCTTAGCACAACAAATATATTGAAATTAGGAAGAATTAAATCAATCTATTTGCACATTTTTGTGACATTAAGGAAAAATTAGCAGATTGTCTCGGTTAATTTATCGGGGTCTTTTCACAAAGAAGAGGCCGAAAAAAACGGGAAACAACCGCTGCTCTATCCTCTGTATACCAAGTAAAGCGCCCCGGTACGAGCCATCATATCCGATGGTAAGAACGTGCGCTTACACCCGGGTCGCCGCTTAATGTTTATCTTAGAACAAATTCTGCAAAGTGAATCGTCTGTTCCGGAATATCTATGGCCTGGCCGGCCTGGCTGTGATCATGATCGCCGGATCTTCCTTGCTTTACAACAGTACTTTTATTCACGACCGGCTGCCAATTGACCTGGAGGCTTTTACCCAAATACTCCACGAAAAAGAAGCCCATACCATACAACTTCTTAAAAAACTGGAACAACAATCGGAAAACCGCGGCATGGAATGGGCCTTTCGTGAGCACTATCCGGATTATGAGGGGATCTTTAACAAAGACGGTATCATTCTTTTGGGATACCGGAACGATTCTCTTCGTTTCTGGACCGACAACAAAGCACCCGTTGATCACATCAAAACCCCGGAGAGTTTCCCCGGACGATTTATAAGGCTTCAGAATGGTTTTTATGAGGTGATACACCATCCGGTCGGAAACCATGACTTTTACGGCCTGATCCTGGTCAAGTTCCATTATGCCTTTGAAAACGATTATCTGGTCAATGCTTTTGCTCCGGACTTTGGTATACATACGCGGGCACAAATGGCGATCGAAGAAGGATCTGACCTGCCTGAGATCCGTTCCTCGGAAGGCATTTATCTTTTTTCCATGAAGTTCAGCAAGAACCAGGAAACGTTTACCTGGCGTTACTATTTCGTGCTTTTTTTGTTTGTAGGAGGGGTGGTTCTCTTCCTTTCCGTATGGCTACAGCTGGTGCGCAAGTTGAGCAACCATATTCCTTCTTTGGTGAGCGTGGTCTTTTTAATTTTTGCATTACTGGCCTTGCGTTTCTGGTCTTTATGGGTGGGCTACCCCTTGGTTTTCAGCGATCTTGAATTGTTCAACCCTGCCTGGTACGGAACTTCTTTTCTGTTCCCATCTCTGGGCGATCTGCTGATCAATGCTGCTCTTTTCCTCTTCCTTGCATGGGTATTGAACCGGTATTGGGAACCGAAATTTTCATGGAACCTGCGCCTACAGCTACTGGTTGGTTCGGTGATGATCAGTGGGGTTTATTTTTTTGCCGGTTTTATGACCCGTCTTTTTAATGGCTTGATAAAAGACTCCGGCATCAACTTCGAAGTCAATGATCTGTTCGGGTTGGATGGGTACAGTTATGTTGGAATTTTAGTGGTAGGGATCTTGTTTCTTACGGCCTTCGTTCTGGCACATAAAACAATGCTGGTATTGTCTTCTTGCGGAATGAAACGATCCGCCTTTCTGGCGCTTTTTTTTCTCATCACAATTGCCGGGGTTGTTATCCATCATATCACAGGAAAAAAAGATCTGATCCTGGTACTCTGGCCGGCGGTTTTGATGCTGATTCTGGCCTCCATACATTTCCGGCAGGGAAAAAATTACGAATTCACTTCGGTGTTGCTTTTGCTTTTTCTTACCTCTTTTGCAAGTTCTCATACCCTTACGCGTTACAGCCAGAAAAAAGAACAGGAAAACCGCAAGGTTTTTGCTGAAAAGCTAACCAGCGATGAAGACCCTGTGGCCGAATGGGAGTTTCCGCCTCTGGAGCGAAAGTTGCTTTCTACCAACTGGCTTTACGAACCGTTTGACACCACCGTAACATTCCGGAAGGCAGCTTATGAAAAACGGATAAAACAAACCTTTTTTAAGGGGTATTGGGACAAGTATGAAGTAGGCATTCATCTTTACAATGCAGATGGATCGGTGGTGGGACAATTGCCGAATTCCCGCCCGCTTTCTTTCCAAAAAGTAGAAACCCTGATCAGCCTTTACGGGTTGCGGTCCGACCTTAGCCCGAATGTATTTTACATCCACAATTCCGGTGAAAAACTGAGTTATCTGATCCGGCTCCCCATGAAACGCAACAACAAAACCGAAGGCTATCTGGTGTTTGAACTGGTATCGAAGCTAATTCCGGAAGAGTTGGGCTTTCCCGCCCTTTTGTTGGGAAAAAATTCCCGCGAGATCGAAGACCTTTCTAATTATTCGAGTGCCCGGTATGTAAACCGGAAACTCATTCATTTTTCCGGAGAATACAGTTATCCGCTTACGCTCGATGTGTTGGAGTCCATACAGGGCGAAGGCCCGTTTTTTAGTTTTGATGGGTACAGCCATTTGTTCTTTTGGGCTGATCCGAATACCCTGATCATTCTCAGTAAACCCGATTCGCAAATTTTAGGGGAAATTACGGCTTTTTCTTACCTGTTTGCCTTTTTCGGTATTTTGATGGTACTGGTCATTTTTATTCGCTCTTTACCGGAAGGGGTACGGATAGACAACCTACAGTTGAAAACCAAAATTCAGTTTTTGCTGGTGAGCATTTTGCTGTTGTCCCTGATCTTGTTTGTAGTAGGTACCCGCTATTATATTGAAGAGCAATACAAGGAAAAGAACAACAGCATTATCTCCGAAAAGGTGAATTCGGTGCAGATCGAAGTAGCGAACAAACTGGGCGATGAGCCCCGCCTCAACAAATCGCTAACAGACAGAATGACCAAAAACCTCAGGAAATTTGCCGGCGTATTCTTTACCGATATTAACCTGTATAACCTGGATGGAAACCTCCTGGCCTCTTCCCGCGAAAAAATTTTCGACGAAGGCATGATCTCGCGTCAGATCCACCCCAAAGCATGGCTGGAGATCGGCATGAACAAAAAGAGCAAATTTATCCATGAAGAAGAGATCGGCGGCATGGTTTACCTTTCTGCATATGTGCCTTTCAGGAATAAAAATAACCAGATCCTGGCTTACCTCAATCTGCCTTATTTTGCCCGTCAGGATGCACTTGAAAATGAAATTTCCAGCTTTCTTGTCGCCATCATTAACATTTTTGTATTGCTTTTTGCCTTCTCCATTGTGGTGGCCCTTTTTGCTTCCAACTGGATTACAAAACCACTGCGGCTGATCCAGCAAAGCTTGGCCCGTATCGAACTCGGAAAATCCAATAAACCCATCGATTATAAGGGGAACGACGAAATTGGCTCCCTGGTAGCCGAATACAACCGAAAAGTAGTGGAACTCCAGAAAAATGCCGAATTGCTCGCACGATCGGAAAGAGAGAGCGCCTGGCGGGAAATGGCCAGACAGGTGGCGCACGAGATCAAAAACCCGCTTACTCCGATCAAACTCAGAGCACAACACATGCAAATGTCGTTCAATGCAGGTGCCGAAGGAGCCCAGGATCGCATTCTCAATTTTACCGACATGCTCATCGAACAAATCGATACGTTAACCACGATTGCCAACGAATTCTCCAACTTTGCACAAATGCCCAGAGCCGTAGAAGAAAAAACAGACCTAGTCCATGTGTTGGAATCGGCAGTAGAATTGCACCAGGGCAACAACGATGCACAAGTAGTTTATGTTTCCAACCTCTCTGCCCCGCAGTACATTCATGCCGATAAAGATCAAGTAGGCCGTGTTTTTAATAACCTGATCAAAAATGCCATTCAAGCCATTCCATCGAATCAGGAAGGCCGGATACGGGTACTGCTGACGTTGGATGAAAACGGCTATCAGGTGGAAATACAAGACAATGGAAGTGGCATTTCCGACGACATGATCGACAAGTTGTTTATGCCGAATTTCACCACCAAATCAACGGGAATGGGGCTTGGGCTGGCCATGGTAAAGCAAATGATTGAAAACCATAGGGGTACGGTGCATTTCAAAACGAAAAAAAATGTCGGGACTTCTTTTTTTGTGTACTTGCCGATTTATACCGGTTGAACGGGTTCGGGCGCCTAAAAAACGAAAACACTACTAAAAGCGGGCAAAAAGGCCTCTCTGTTGCAAAGGGTCTTTGGTATCAAAAACGATGCTTATTCGGTTACTTTGCCGGATCGCATGGAAATGTTGCACAAACAAAAGAGCAGGCATTTTATCAATTGCCTACCGGGCCTTTTTAATGTGCTGTTCAATGGCCATGGTCATTGAGGGTGCATTGGGCTGTGGTGCATGTACGTTGAGGTTCAATCCGGCTTCCTTCACTGCCTTGGCCGTAGTGGGACCAAAAGCAGCGATCAGGGTATTGTTCTGTTTAAAGTCGGGGAAATTTTTCAGCAGCGAATTGATCCCGGAAGGACTGAAAAATACCAACATATCGTAGTTCACATTGGCCAGATCGGAAAGATCGCTGGCTACCGTTCTATACAGAACCGCTTTGGTAAACCTGATCTTGTTGGCTTCCAATGTATCGCTGATTTCCTGTTTATGGATGTCGGAACAAGGCAACAAAAAGTGTTCTTTTTTATGCTTTTTAATCACATCCATCAAATCGGCGAACCGTTGCTTGCCAAAGAATATCTTGCGTTTGCGGTATACTACATACTTTTGCAAGTAATAAGCAGTGGATTCGCTGATGCAAAAATACTTCATGGAATCGGGAACGGTAACCCTCATCTCAGAGCAAACACGGAAGAAATGATCTACCGCATTACGACTCGTAAGTATCACAGAGGTGTGGTCAAGTACATTGATCCTTTCTTGCCTGAATTCCTTGGCCTCCACTGCCTCCAGATGAATGAAGGGGCGGAAGTCAATTTTCAGACCGTATTTTTGCGCCAATTCAAAATATGGCGACTTCTCCGTTTTTGGCGATGGTTGAGAAACCAATATTGTCTTCACAGCCATTCGGGGATGGATTTAAGACAGATAATAGATTTAGCTGAAGCAAGAAATCCGACCCCCCATCACCTTACTCAAGGCAATCAAGGGTAGAATTTCGAAGGTGCAAAGGTACAAAATCAAATATAAAAATGAAACCCTTGCTCCAACTCCTGTAATAAGACCCCTTATTAAACGGTAAAACCAAAAGGCTCCAAAAACCGAAATTCCCGCCCATATCAGGGCTTCGGTTATAACGGGATGCATGTAGGCAATGGCAATCGAAAGGGGTAAAAAAATGAATGCAAGCACTTTATTAAAGAGCAATACATTAAAGAGATATTCCGGTAAAACACTTTCTTCCGTCAGGATAAATTGCATGCATATAACTCCCAGGACTTTCAGGATATATATTCCCAACACCATACCACAAAGCTCCAGATAAAGCAAAATTCCATGGTGCCCGGAAAAATCCAGGCAAACCATACCGTGGTGGTGCATCTGAAACAAGATCATACCGCTTGAAAGCACAAAAAGGAACAACAACGCCCAGGAAGAGGAGTGGGATAAAAACGATTCTTCCCGCATGGCCTGCCGTACCAAACGGTTGGAAATAAAAGTGGAAAACATAAGGCGGAATTTCCGGGGAAAATTGATCCGTTTCCAGGCAATAACTCCGATCCCTCCTATAAAAAGAGCCAGGGCCCAATCCGGTGTTGCCTGAATTCGATCCGCAGGCCCGGAAGAAGCAGGCTGTACCGCCGGTATCACTCCCTGATAAGTTTGCATGGCCCCACCAGGGTTGATCTTTGCTGCTGGCGATGGGAGATCGGCTTTCACCACTACGGAACAGGGTGTGGCTTGGGCATTAAAAACCTGTCCGAACTTAAAAACGGGCTCCCAGGAACGATCGGGTCTGAAATTAACTGCCGTATGTGGGTCGTGTTGGGGCATTCATGCAAAGATAACGGCGATGAAACGCAAAAAATCCCTTCTTCCGGAAAAGTATTCACATAACACGGTTGGATACGCCTTCCCGAAACTTAATAAACAGATCTCCGGAGCTTTTTGTTTGTATTTCCCGGGTTAAAGCGGTTTTGTTTCGGCAATTCCTTTTAATTTTGCACACAAAATTGAAACCAAAAGACCATGGCCAGAACAGACTTGTTTGAAGCTCCCGACTATTACAACCTCGACGATCTGCTGACCGATGAGCACAAGTTGATCCGCGATGCAGCCCGTGCCTGGGTTAAAAAAGAAGTGACCCCCATTATTGATGATTATTACGAACGTGCCGAGTTTCCCAGGCAAATTTTAAAAGGGCTTGGAGAAATTGGGGCATTTGGTCCTTACATTCCGGAAGAATACGGAGGAGCCGGCCTGGATCAGATCTCCTATGGTTTGATCATGCAGGAGCTTGAAAGGGCAGATTCCGGCATTCGTTCCACTGCTTCGGTTCAAAGCTCCCTTGTGATGTACCCGATCTGGAAATACGGAAACGAAGAACAACGTAAAAAATATTTGCCTAAACTGGCTACCGGCGAAATGGTAGGCTGTTTTGGGTTAACAGAGCCGGATTATGGCTCAAATCCCACAGGAATGATCACCCACTTCAAAGACATGGGAGATCACTACCTGCTCAATGGTGCAAAGATGTGGATCTCTAATGCACCTTTTGCCGATATCGCAGTAGTGTGGGCAAAAAGCGAAGAAGGCCGGATCCATGGCCTTATCGTAGAACGTGGTATGGAAGGGTTTACAACCCCGGAAACCCATGGCAAATGGTCGCTTCGTGCCTCGGCTACCGGGGAGTTGGTTTTTGATAATGTGAAAATTCCCAAAGCGAACCTGCTGCCTAATAAATCAGGCCTTGGTGCACCACTTGGGTGCCTCGACAGTGCCCGTTTTGGCATTGCCTGGGGTGCCATCGGATCGGCTATGGATTGCTACGATTCTTCCGTTCGTTATGCGAAAGAACGCATTCAGTTCGATGTGCCCATCGGTGCTTTTCAGCTTACTCAGAAAAAATTAGCCGAGATGCTTACCGAAATCACCAAAGCACAATTGATGGTGTGGCGTTTGAGCGTATTGCGCAATGAAGACAGAGCTACTTCTTCTCAGATCTCAATGGCGAAAAGAAACAGCGTGGACATTGCATTGAAGATCTGCCGGGAAGCACGTCAGATCCATGGCGGCATGGGCATTACCAGCGAATACCCGATGATGCGCCACATGATGAACCTGGAATCGGTGGTCACGTATGAAGGCACCCACGACATTCATTTGTTGATTACAGGGATGGACATTACGGGCATTCCTGCTTTCAAAAGAGATTTACCGGATCCGAAGTAACCCTCTGGGCTCCAAAATCTCTGCCGCAAAATAAAACCAAAAAGGGTCTTTATCAGAAAGACACCCTTCTTCATTGCATACCCGGTTAAGCAGATGGTCAATGGGTGATCCCGATCCTTTGTGCATATCCTTTTCCATCGTTATGCATACGAAGGATGTACATGCCGGCAGGAACATCGGATATACCGAATTGAAACCGTTGGTTTCCCGCACCCATCGGTTCTTTTATAAAATGTTTGACCAGCCGGCCTTGCAGATCCGATAACTCAAGGTTTACTTCGCCTGCTTGAGGCAGTTTAAAATGCACATTGACCCATTCGGTTGCCGGGTTGGGGAAGGTTTGCAGATTGAGCGCAACGCCGGTTTGCTCCGCAATGGAAATTCCATGGTCTTCCGAAAAAACTTCGCTTGAATTAAAAGCCTGATCGCCAGTGGTATTGTTTTGCCCGTTGGCGGCCAGAAATGCGGCAAAAAAAGTAACATCGCCTGTTCCGGCCGGAGGAGCGGTCCAGGTCCAGGTCCAGGTTTTGGACCCGCCGGAGCCCGCTGTGCCGGAAGCAGTATGCGTTGCATTGCCCAACCCGTTTCCGGAGCTAATGACGGATACATCCGACATTCCCGCCATGGTACCCACCTGTGTTCCGGAACTGTTTTCTGCGGCGCACTCAAAACCAAACTTATTAAAACCCGAAGCACTGGCGGTTACATTAATGTCGTAGTTAGCACCCGGTACATATCCCGTACTCGGAATGGTGGTCGATATAATCCCGTTAACAGCGGTTGTCCCTCCACCGTGACATCCTCCGCCGGAGCCACATGTTCTTGCATCGGTTGGCGAGCCGGTATACCCGCCTGGCGAGCCCGTATTCTTTGCGATGGCGTTTTGTAACCCGCCCTGAAAACAGGCCAGACTACCTACGGCTAAAAAGCCGGCAATGATCAACACTTGCTTTTTCATGATATTCATTTCTTATTGTGCTACCTAATATACGAAGATATAAATCGGAAATACAACCTGTTCTATCGAGCAAGGCAAGTTTTCAATCGCATACCGGCCCCCTTTTCAGAAGGGCCATGAGGAAAATGCATACCTCCGTTAAAGCGAACAGATCAGCTCAGCCAATTTTTCTTCGGTCGGCAACTCAGGAACGTACACTTCCTCCACCCCTTTTTCTTTCAGTGCTTTTGCTGTAGTTGGTCCGATCGCAACAACTGTTTGATGTGCCAGCACACGGGCCTGTTTCAGATAACTCCTGACATTCGATGGGCTGGTGAAAACAAGAATGGCGGCATTGTTATGTACAAGAGACACATCTTCCCGGGTACGGTAAACGACCTGTTCCACCACTTGCTCCCGGGGCAGTGCTTTTTGGATCGTTCTCAGGCTGGCTTCTGCCATAGGAAATAAAACACGATCGGCTCCCACCTCTTTCGCAAAACGAAGCGCAACCGCCCGGGTGTCGTTTCCTTCTCCGATAAAATCGGGTTGCAACCCCATATCTTTTAAAGCATTTGCCGTCGCCAAGCCAATCGCTCCCAGCTTTCGTTTGCGCCACTCCTGGTTTTTCCCGAAAGAAAAAAAACGGACGCTGTTCCGGGAAGAAAAAAACACCCACTTAGTGGCCGGAACAACATCAAACGGCAAAGCCTCAAAACGGATGAGCGATTGATCGGCGATGGAAAACGCATCCTTCTTCAAGCGTTTTCCGAAGATGCTGTCTGCTTTCAGTTTGCGGCTTATAAAAACGCTCCGGCTTTTTTTTTTCGCAACTGATCAATGGCATTTGCAGCCATTCCGTCGGTTTTCTCAGCTTCGAAATGCAACCGTTTTAATGGGGCATCCCAGCTTTCGGCCATGGTAACCCAAAGGGCATAACCTCCGTTGTGTTGTTTTCTGCAATAAGCACCCAAAGGAAGTTGGCAACCGCCTTGAAGCAAGCGCAATACATCGCGTTCCACACCAATACACTCCTGCGCCAGAGGATCGTTTAAAAGTTGCAGCGTTGCGGCCAGGCCGGCATCCTGTGCTCTGACCTGCAAAGCCAAAACCCCCTGAGCCGGAGCCGGTACAAAGATCAGCGGGTCAAGGCGAACTACTTCCAGATCGCTTACATCAAGGTTTAAGCGGTTTATTCCGGCGCCGGCCAGAACAATGGCATCGTATGGCCCTTCCCGCAACTTGTTGATGCGCGTAGGCACATTGCCCCGCAAGTCTTTCAGTTGAATATCGGGTCGGTAGTCGAGCAACTGCGATTTTCGGCGGGCCGATGAAGTACCCACAACCGGGTTGGGTTTTAGGCTTAAAGATTGTTCGGCATCCACCGATGTTTTCCGGAGGAGCAGCCATTCGGCAGGGTCTTCACGTTCCGAAACAGCAGCTACTTTCAAACCCTCCGGTTGGCATGTTTCTAGGTCTTTATGGGAATGCACTGCCAGGTCGATCTCTTCTGCCAGCAAAGCCGTTTCGATTTCTTTGGTAAAAAAACCTTTGCCTTCCATTTTATCGAAACCCAGGTGCTGAATTTTATCGCCTTTGGTCCGGATGACCCGAATGGCAGACGATACTCCTGCTTTCGCCAGCATACTTTTTATGTGATTGGCCTGCCACAAAGCCAGATCACTTCCCCTCGAACCGATTACAATTTTTCTTTTCACAGTTTAACTCAGTCGTTATGATTTCGGAGCATGATTTCTTTGGCCATTTTCATAGGGCCGCTGATGTATTTTTTTTCCATATACCGCATCACTTTTTCCAATACTCTACGTGAAGTTGCATCCAGTTCGCTCAACTCTTTTGCAAATACGGTTTGTAGGGCTTTTTCTTTGATGGCTTTTACCTGATGCGGGATCTCACGCATGGCGATCTCCACCTGGCGTTCCTGATACAGCTGCTGAAATTCGCGCATGTTTTTCGAAACGATGGCGCGGCACAATTGCATTTCTTTTTCGCGTGCTTTGAGGTTTTCTGCTGCAATGGGTTTTAAGTCGGCTACTGCAATACGGTGCACATCATTTTGCATCATCACTTCCCGGTCTACATCTGCCGGCACCCCCAGGTCGACGATAATTTTAGGCCCGCTTTCTCCTGCCAGCATAGCCGTATAATTTTTTGATGTAACGGTCGGGTCGGTTGCTCCGGTACAAGCCAGAAGAAGGTCAAACCCACCTTTATGATGGGGCAGTCGGTCCAAAGCAACTGCCCGGCCTTTCATTTCACTTGCGAGTTGCTCTGCGTTGCTCAGGCTTCGGTTGTAAACCGTTACTTCTCCTGTCCATTTTTGTTTCAGCAGGCGCAAAAGGGTGGTATTGGTTTCTCCGGCACCCACCACCACCACTCTGATCTTCTCCGGTAAATCCAACTTGAGCAATGCACGGTAAGCCAAAGAAACCACAGAAACCGGGTGTGTGGCAACTTCTGTTTGGGTGAATATTTCTTTGGCGGTTTCAATCGTTTTTCGCATCACCAGTCGGATCAGGTCGCCTGTAAGGCCGGCTGCGTGCGAGCGTTCGTAAGCCCGACGCACCTGGGTGATGATCTCACGCTCTCCCAGTACCAGAGAATCAAGCGAAGCGGCTACCCTGAACAGGTGTTCCACGGCATTCCGGTTTTCATACACTTCGGAGAATAAGACCACATCTTCCACCTCCTCTTTCTTCCAATCCGGATAAAGGTGGCTGTAAAACCGGGTGAGCCATTCGTTGTCGATCTCATTTTGTGAAACCACCACAAATTCAACCCGATTGCAGGTGGAAAGAAACATGATTTCCCGTAGGTCCATCACCTGCATTGCGGAAGCAAAACGTGCAGAAGCCATCGTTTCTTCCAGATGAAGGCGCCCAACCACATTGATATCTACCCGGTTATGGGTTACGGTTATGATCTTGAATTGTTGCAAACCTTTCTGTTTATCCAACAAAAATGGGCTTTGCGAATGGTTTTTTTGTCACGCAATTGTCAATTCAACAACTCAAAACTTTTTTCGTTCTTTTGATATTGATTGATAATGTTTATTTTTTCCCGATCGGAAATCAACTAAAACAAATTCCATGGCTGTTGTTCGTTTTACTTCGATCCTGAAGCGATTTTACCCCGACCTTGAGTGGCTTGAGGTAGAAGCATCCACAGTACAAGAGGTGGTGAATGCCATAAACGGGCATTATCCGCGTCTTAAAACGTATATTGTTGACGAGCAAAACCGTTTGCGAAAGCATGTAAATATCTTTGTAGGCGGCCATCAGATCAAAGACAGGAAAGGTTTGAGTGATCCCGTTGAAAGCCAGGATGAAGTATTCATTATCCAGGCGCTTTCCGGTGGATAAAACACGATCTGAACGATGAAAAACACCAAAAGATCACTCCTCGTCGGATCCCGAAAAGGGCTCATCGTTTACCGCCTTCGGGCAGGCGGTTGGGCGTATCAAAAAGTAGACTTTACGGGCATCCCGGTATCGATTGCCTGGGCAGATGAGCGCAATGGAACATGGTGGGCATGCCTTGATCATGGCCACTGGGGCTCCAAGCTCCATTACTCTAACAACGAGGGCAATAGCTGGCACGAAGTAAGTGCTCCGGCTTATCCTGAGGGGGAAGAAATAAAAGAGGGAGTTCCGGCTTCCGTGAGGCTCCTTTGGGCGATGGCAGGCGGGGGGGTAGATCAACCCGGAACGTTGTATCTGGGAACCGAGCCCGGCGGGCTTTTCAAAAGTACAAATGATGGAAAATCGTTTGATCTGGTGCATTCCTTATGGAATCATCCCAGCCGGGGGCAATGGTTTGGAGGAGGCCGTGACTATGCTGGCATTCATTCCATTTTGGTTGATCCGCGTAACACCCGGCATCTTTTTGTCGGGATCAGTTGTGCAGGGGTGTTTGAGAGTTGGGATGGTGGCGAAAATTGGATGGTACGCAACAAAGGAATGAAAGCCGATTTTTTACCCGATCCGTATTCGGAAATAGGGCAGGACCCACACATGGTGGTGGCTGCTCCGGGTAATCCGGATGTGATGTGGCAACAGAACCATTGTGGTATTTTCCGTACTTCGGATGGCGGTAAATGCTGGGAAGATGTAAGCCAGAAAGGCGGACCGGCCCACTTTGGGTTTGCCATTGCAGCAGACGAAAAGGATCCGGATGTAGCCTGGGTGGTACCCGCCATTTCCGATGGCATTCGTGTTCCGGCAGATCAGGCACTTTGCGTTTGTCGCACAGATGATGGCGGAAGATCTTGGAAAACTTTTCGCAACGGACTTCCCCAAAAAGCCTGCTTCGACATTGTTTATCGGCACGCTTTGGCTGTCTCGGAAAACACTTTGCTATTTGGCACCACTACAGGCAACCTGTTTGTTTCGGACGATCGGGGTGAAAACTGGAACACGCTGTCGAACCATCTGCCCATGGTTTATTCGCTGTTCCTGACGAATTAAGGAGCCGGGCTATTCACCCATGTTCGTTTTAATGGTTGGCAGATCTTGATCGGGTATTGTAGCGATCACTCTGTTTTCCTATAAAATTAAAAATACCATGAGGTTCCGTTTTATCTTCCCGGAGTATTGGGATATGAAATATTCGCGTTACCTACCTTCTGATCTCGTTCCATCGGAACTGTTTTCGAAGAATCGTTCTTTTTTTATACTGAACCCTCATAACAGCAAGGCCTTAGCCTGACTTTATTGACAAAATCGCCTTTTTATTAACAAAAAGGAGTAAAAATAACCGGAATCCCTTTGTGGGCTTAAGAATTACGCTAATTTTGATTTGCTTGAACAATATTATCGAAAATTATTAATTTAAAACTGTCTATCATGAATAAAGGTGATTTAGTAAACTCAGTAGCTGAGAAAGCCAGTATTTCCAAAGCAGATGCAGAAAAAGCGGTTAACGCGGTAACCGATTCCATTGCAGATGCACTTAAAGAGGGCGATAAAGTTTCTTTGGTAGGTTTCGGAACATTTTCCGTTTCAGACAGAGCAGCTAGAACCGGTCGCAACCCACAAACTGGCCAGCCGATCCAAATTCCGTCTAAAAAAGTAGCGAAATTCAAGGCTGGGTCATCGCTCGTTCTCTAACGAAGAGGTCTCTGCGCAAAAAAATCAGGTTCCGTTTCAACGGAACGGATGTAAAAGCTGGCTTGATCAAGCCAGCTTTTTTTAATGTCCATTTTTTGGAGCAGCCTCCGGGTCGTTATTTAGCAGGGGCATTTGCATCTGCTCACAATTACAAAGTAAAATCTATAACCCGTTGAACATTGCAGCCGGTTTTCCGGATCATGCAGAATGGCATGCGGGATGTTTTATTTTATAAATAAGAGGATCGGGATGGCGATGGTTGATGAATGCATCAACTGCTACACGTTTCACAATTGTCCGGATCATCAAGATTACAAGCCATTTCAATCGCTATCTCCTCTTCGGATCTGGTCTCTAAATCAAGTTTGTCGAGTTTTGTTTTATCAATGGTGAACTTGATGGCATCGGTGGCTGCTTTGGTACGCAGGTAGTACATGCCTGTCTTGAGGCCTTTTTTCCATGAAAAAAAGTGCATGGAGGTCAGTTTGGCAAAGTTTGCGCTTTCCATAAAAAGGTTGAGCGATTGCGACTGACAAATGTAAGCTCCCCGGTCGGCCGCCATTTCGAGAATGGCCTTTTGGCTCATTTCCCAAGCTGTTTTGTAGAGAAGTTTCAGGTTGTCCGGAATCTCGTTGATGTGCTGGATCGAACCGTTGGCAGCAATCAGTTTGTTTTTCAGGTTTTCGTTCCACAAACCCAATTTCACCAGATCGTGCAACAGATGCTTGTTCACAACGATGAACTCACCCGAAAGCACACGCCGGGTATAAATGTTAGAAGTGTAAGGTTCAAAACACTCATTGTTACCAAGAATTTGCGCGGTAGAAGCAGTTGGCATCGGGGCCAGCAATAAAGAGTTGCGTACTCCGTACGTTTTCACTTCTTCTTTCAATACACTCCACTCCCAACGATCGCTGGGCGTTACCTTCCACATATCGAACTGGAAAATGCCCTCCGATACCGGAGACCCTTCGAAGGTTTCGTATGGTCCGTCTACTTTCGCGAGGTCTTTGGAAGCTGTCATCGCTGCATAATAGATCGTTTCAAAAATCTCTTTGTTGAGGCGTGCGGCTTCGGCAGAATCGAACGGATAGCGCATCAGGATAAAGGCATCGGCCAACCCTTGAACTCCCAGCCCGATCGGGCGGTGACGCATATTTGAACGGCGTGCTTCCGCAATCGGATAGTAGTTGCCGTCGATGATCTTATTGAGGTTTTGCGTGACGTGGTAGGTTACATCAAACAATTTTTGGTGATCGAACTGCCCATCCGTCACAAACTTAGGCAGTGCAATGGAAGCCAGATTACAAACCGCCACTTCATCCGGTGCAGTGTATTCGATAATTTCCGTACACAGGTTCGATGATTTGATGGTGCCCAGGTTTTGTTGGTTCGATTTTTTGTTGGCCGTATCCTTATACAACATATACGGAGTACCGGTCTCAATTTGAGATTCGATAATTTTTAACCAAAGGTCTTGGGCTTTAATGGTTTTACGACCACGGCCTTCTTTTTCGTATTGGAGATACAGCGCTTCGAACTTATCGCCCCAAGTATCGGAAAGGCCCGGACATTCGTTAGGGCACATGAGGGTCCAACTTGCATTTGACTCCACCCTTTTCATAAAAAGATCCGGTATCCAAAGGGCATAGAATAAATCGCGTGCCCGTTGTTCTTCTTTACCGTGATTCTTTTTCAGATCAAGGAAATCGAACACATCTGCATGCCATGGTTCGAGATAAATGGCAAATGAACCTTTCCGTTTGCCCCCCCCTTGATCTACATAACGAGCCGTATCGTTGAATACGCGAAGCATGGGAACGATCCCGTTGGAGGTGCCATTGGTTCCTTTAATGTAAGAACCTTTTGCACGTATATTGTGAATGCTCAATCCGATCCCTCCGGCAGATTGTGAGATCTGAGAACATTGTTTTAATGTATCATAGATCCCTGAGATGCTGTCTTCCTGCATTTGGAGGAGGAAGCAAGAAGACATTTGTGGCTTGGGTGTACCTGCATTGAAGAGGGTGGGTGTAGCATGTGTAAACCAACCTTCTGACATGAGGTGATAGGTTTCGATGGCCGAATCGATGTCCTCTTTGTGTATTCCTACTGCAACACGCATCAACATGTGTTGCGGGCGTTCGGCAATCTGATTATTGGTTTTCAGAAGATAAGAACGCTCCAAGGTTTTGAAACCGAAAAAATCAAATCGGAAATCTCTGTCATAGATGATGTTGCTATCGAACACCTCTGCATGCTCTGTGATGATCTTGTACACATCGGTAGCGATGAGTGCAGCATTTTGATTGGTTTCGGGATCAATGTATTCGTGGAGGTCCTTCATGGTGGAGCTGAAGGATTTCCGGGTATTTTTGTGCAGATTGGAGATGGCGATCCGGGAGGCCAACAATGCATAATCGGGGTGCTCCACGGTTTTGGAAGCAGCCACCTCGGCGGCGAGGTTATCGAGTGCGCTGGTGGTTACGCCATCGTAAACGCCTTCGATCACTTTCATTGCTACTTTAGTGGGGTCAACAATGGAACTGAGACCGTAGCAAAGCTTTTTAATGCGAGCGGTAATTTTATCAAATTTTACCGACTCTTTACGACCATCGCGTTTGAATACATACATACGAAAGGGGTTGATTTAATAATATACGTGGATATTTGGAATGGGCAATTGACATCATTTGATCAAAGATCATTCGGAGAATTAAAAATCAGCATCAAGGGTAAAGGTATTGTCTTCCTTGTTGTTGTTCATTACACCGGCTTTTTGATATTCTCCTACCCGTTTCTCAAAAAAGTTTGTTTTTCCTTGCAGGGAGATCATTTCCATAAAATCAAACGGGTTGGTCGCTTCGTATATTTTATCGCAACCTAGTTCTGTCAACAAACGGTCGGCAACAAACTCAATATACTGGCTCATCAGGTCTGCATTCATTCCGATCAAACGAACGGGCAATGCATCGGTAACAAACTCTTTTTCAATTTCAACGGCAGCAGTAATAATTTCCGTAACCTCCTCCTTTGGCATTTTGTTTACGAGGTGGTTGTTGTAAAGGAGGCAAGCAAAATCGCAATGCAATCCTTCGTCGCGTGAGATCAACTCGTTTGCAAATGAAAGGCCGGGCATCAGGCCGCGTTTTTTCAACCAGAAAATGGAACAAAAAGAACCGGAGAAGAAAATACCTTCTACCGCAGCAAAAGCGACCAGTCGTTGTGCAAAACTTCCATTGTCAATCCAGTTCAGGGCCCATTGGGCTTTTTTCTTGACACAATCCAGTGTATCAATAGCATTAAAAAGGGTGTTTTTCTCTGCTTTATCCTGAACCAGTGTGTCGATCAACAAAGAGTATGTTTCCGAATGAATGTTTTCGATAGAGATCTGAAAGCCATAAAAAAACTTGGCTTCGGTATATTGTACTTCACTGAGAAAGTTTTCTGCGAGGTTTTCATTTACAATGCCATCGCTTGCTGCAAAAAAGGCGAGTATGTGTTTGATGAAGTGGCGCTCATTGTCGTTCAGTTTTCTTTCCCAATCCACACGATCCGAATCCAGATCGATCTCTTCGGCGGTCCAGAAACTGGCTTCTGCCTTTTTATAGAAGGCCCAAATATCATCATGTACAATAGGGAAAAGGACAAAACGGTCGTTGTTTTCCTGCAAAATTGGCTCCATGGGTTTTGTGTTTTTGGGTAATATTTTAGTCCGTTGATAATGTTTTTCCTTTTTGGATTCTCATTTTTCCATCCCACTCATCATTTGGCCGGAAGTATCAAAAAAAACCGATGCCTCTAAGCTGAATCTGAAAAAGCAGTTGAGGCCCGGCATCAGATTAAAACGTGTAAAAAATACCTTATCGCGGACGGATCAGAGAGAAAAACCCCGATAGCATCCCGTTGAGGTTTGCAAAGCTGACTAAAATATACCCTTTTCCCAAACAGAATTAATCCACAATGGCCTAAAGTTTTCAACAGTAAAAAGTGTGAAAACCCGGATCACCCCGAAAGTAAGGAGAATACGTCTTACCATGAAAGTGCAGGAAAAGCAATTGAAAGGGAAAAAGGCGCTCGATACAAGTTAACTCACTATTTATCAAAAAGTTAATTGAGTTGATGAATCGATGTTTGAACACAAGTCGTCGTTTTTCGGAAGAAACCCATGTGGGCTTCGCAAGGTGGTTTATGCAACATCATAAATGGCGTTTTGTGAATGCCTGCTGGTCGGGCTTTTTTTCCGACCTTCGAGATCAGGGCTCCGAACTTTCCTGTTCTTTTTGAGGGGATGTTTTTTCTAACAGCGCATTTGCAGCCTCCATTTTCTCATAAAAACCGGCTCCGAATTTTCGAATAATCGGTGCTTTCAAAAAGCGGAAAACCTTCACATCCAAAGCGGAACCACAATCGCAAGCCGGGGAACAAATTTCCCATTGGTGGTAATTGAGTACCCAATGGTTTTTCAGTCGGGTAACCCGGATGGGATATAAGTGGCAGGAAGCGGGTTTGGCCCAATCGGTCTTACCATCGCGGTAGGCTTGCTCAATGGCACACCTGGCGGTTCCATCGGCACTAAAGGTGGTGTAGGCACACTCTTTTCCATCCACCAGCGGTGTCACCAATTCGCGATCATGATCCAACGCATACAAACCCGTTTCCGCAATTGCTTTTAAGCCTTCGGGACGCATGTAGGGTTTTACTTCATCCCAGATGGAGTCCAATATTTCCAATTCTTCTTCTTCCAGTGGGGCTCCGGCATCGCCTTCCACACAACAAGCTCCTTTGCAGGCAGCCAGATCGCAAACAAAGCGTTTTTCAAAAAGATCGTCAGAAATGAGTTTATCATCTATTTCAACCATGGTACAAAAGTAGAAAAAACGAAAAGGTGATAGGGGTAAATCTCATTTATCACAGCAGTAGTCTTATATTTGCTATTACACATATGGAAAACGGAGAACAAAAGTTAAAGCTGACCGGACGTTCTGCTTTTTTTGGTTTGGTAGCTTTGGGGCTGGTGGTGCTGATCCCAATTTATTTTTGGGACCAACAGTCTAATTTTGATGCCCATTTGTTTCGAGGGCATTTTGAACTTTACGAAAATCATGTAGCCCCATTTGTTGCAGCTACCGATACCGTTAAAGGTGATCTTGAGGCGGGCTTTTATTACTACGAAAAGGGAGCGTTTCCTCAGGCTATTCAGCACTTTGAGCGGATTTTAGAAACACTTCGGCCACCTGAGAAAGGCAGCTTACAACTGTACATTGGGATCAGCTACCTGGCCATGGAGGAACCCAAGAAAGCATTGCCTTACCTGATGGCTATGGTGCAATCTGACCATCCTTATTTTCACGAAACGGGCCAGTGGTACCTGGCTTTGGCCTGTTTGGGATGCGAAGATCGGAACGATGCCATTGGCATGCTGGAAACCATTATTGCCGATCCGGATCATGCCTACCGGGCCTCTGCTGATCGTTTGCTCCGGAAAATCACCTGATCTTTCCCGAAAAGAAAACGAATTTCAGGCGTTACCCGAGTTTTATCCAAAGGGCTGAAATTCTCCGCCAGCTCGCTTTTTTCATTGCCAGATGTTCGTAAATTTGCCGCTATGGCAAGCGACGAGAAACTAAAAAAGATCATTTCACACAGCAAGGAATATGGGTTTGTATTTCCTTCCAGTGAGATTTACGACGGACTGAGTGCAAGCTACGATTATGGGCCGTATGGGGTTGAATTAAAAAACAACATCAAAACTTACTGGTGGAACGCCATGGTAAAGATGCATGAGAACATTGTAGGTCTTGATGCCTCAATCTTTATGCACCCCACCACCTGGAAAGCATCCGGACATGTAGATGCTTTTAACGACCCGTTGATCGACAACAAAGATTCGAAAAAGCGTTACCGTGCCGATGTATTGATCGAAGAGTTTGTGGCCAAGATCGAAGGGAAGATCAACAAAGAGGTTGCCAAAGCGAAAAAAAAGTTTGGCGATGATTTTAAGGAAGCAGAGTTTCGGGCAACCCATCCGAATGTATTGCGCAGGACGAAACAAATAGAAGCCATCAATGCCCGCTTTAAGAAAGCGATGGACGACAACGACCTTGCCGATGTTAAAGCTCAGATCGAAGAACTCGGAATTGCCGACCCCGAATCGGGATCTAAAAACTGGACCGATGTGCGTCAGTTCAACCTGATGTTCAAAACCGAACTGGGAGCAGTATCCGGCGATGCGGGGATCATTTATCTTCGCCCGGAAACGGCGCAGGGTATTTTTGTAAACTTTCTGAATGTACAAAAAGCGGCACGGATGAAAATACCGTTTGGTATTGCTCAGATCGGTAAAGCTTTCAGAAACGAGATCATTGCCCGGCAATTCATTTTTCGCA
Source organism: uncultured Flavobacteriales bacterium (assembly GCA_938010565.1). GTDB lineage: Bacteria > Bacteroidota > Bacteroidia > Flavobacteriales_D > CALLUQ01 > CALLUQ01. The sequence continues at coordinate 4,801 of CALLUQ010000052.1, read as the reverse complement.
TGCGGGAGTTTGAGCAGATGGAAATGCAGTTTTTTATACCACCCGGCACCCAGAGCAAATGGTACCACTACTGGAAAGAAGAACGCATCAAGTGGCACAAAGCACTTGGGTTAGGTGAGGCCAATTACCGTTTCCACGATCACCTGAAACTGGCTCATTATGCAGATAGCGCGTGCGACATTGAGTTTGATTTCCCGATGGGATTTAAAGAGTTGGAAGGCATTCATTCCCGCACGGATTTTGACCTGACCAGCCATGAAGAGCATTCGGGTAAGAAATTGCAGTACTATGATCCGCATGAGGAGCGGAGTTATGTTCCTTATGTAATTGAAACATCGATTGGCTTGGATCGCATGTTTCTGGCGGTACTAAGTGCTGCTTATGAAGAAGAGCTGTTGGAAGACGGTTCAAAACGAACGGTATTAAAAATCCCTCACTTCCTTGCGCCTGTTAAGGTGGCTGTTCTTCCATTGGTAAAGAAGGATGAGTTAGCCGCAATCAGCCAAAAGCTGGTAAACGACCTGAAATTTGAATTTACGACCCGTTATGATGAAAAGGATGCCATTGGCCGCCGGTATCGCCGACAAGATGCCATAGGTACAGCCTATTGCGTAACGGTGGATTTTGAAACCCTGGAAGACGGCTGTGTTACCATACGCGAACGCGACAGCATGCAACAAGATCGGGTGCCGGTTGAAAAGGTGGCAGATATCGTGCGGGAGCAGATCAGTTTCAGAAAGGTATTTTCCGATATGGAGGCTACTCCTTTGCCTGAAGAGGTATAGCGTCTGAAAAGGCCTCAGACCGTTTATTTCCAGCGGTTCTCCTTATCCGGGCGATTTTCCTTGTGCCGGCCGCCCCGTTTTTTACGGTCGTCGCGGCCTCTTCCTTTGTCATTTTTGCTGTTTGCTTTTTTATTGTTATTATGTCCTCTGTCGTCGGAATGCTCATGACTTTGAGGTCCTCTGCTCTCTTTGTCGGGTCTTTGGAAACCACGTCCGTCATTGTCGTTCCCACCGCCGTTGCGTGATCCTCTGCTGCGGTTAAAGTCTCCGCGATGGTCTCCGTTACTGCGTTCTTCACGCGGGCGTGCTTTTTTCACCATGATGGCACGGCCGTTTATATCCAAATCATTCAGGTTTTCAATTGCAGTTTGTCCGTCGCCATCATCTGGCATTTCTACAAACCCGAATCCACGGGAAACTCCGGTATCCCGGTCCATAATTACCTTTGCGAACTCTACGGTTCCGAATTGCTCAAAAAGGTTTTTTAACTGATCGCTATCTATTTCACGATCCATGTTTGTAACAAAAATGTTCATTGTTTAAATAATGCGGTTATTGAATTTTAGGTCAGGGTGGCGACTGTCAAAAAGCCCTGCGGTTGGTTTCATAAAACAACGGCTGGCTGCTCTTGTCGTGCTCCCGAACAACACAAGTTACGTTAAAAATCGATGCTATTAAGGGGGGTAAAGTTAAATTTTGATGATTTCATACCCGCTCAGGTATTGTTGAAAAAGTTCATTGTATCGGGCAGGCCGGTTGTTCCAAAGGACCGGATGGCCATTACACACCGGTTGATGCGTTCTTCGAGCCGTTCACTTTCTTCGGGCGTCCATTCGCCTAAAACATGATCAATCTGATGTCCTCTCCGGAATTCGCTGCCTACCCCAAAACGGAAACGAGCCCATTTGGAGTGGCCTATGGTTTCGATGGTGTGTTTTAGCCCGTTGTGTCCGCCATCGCTACCTTTGGCTTTGATCCGGATGGTTCCGAAAGGCAAGGCAATATCATCCGTTACAACAAGCATATTTTCTAATGGGATCCGCTTTTTCAGGAGCCAGTAATGAATTGCTTTCCCACTTAAATTCATATAGGTAGAAGGTTGAATAAGTACAAAAGTGCGGCCTTTAAAACGAGCTTCGGCTACGCGGGCATAACGGCCGGAAGAAAACGAAGAAGTGGATGCTTTCGCAAAAGCATCCACTATCTTAAACCCAATGTTGTGACGGGTATTTTTGTATTCAGGACCTATGTTACCAAGACCTGCAATGAGGTACTTCATCGTTGAAAGTATCAGGCTTCCTCTGCAACCGCTTCTTTCTCCTCATCCGAAACCACCGCTCCGCGAGCGGTTTTAACTGCTACCACAACAGCATCAGTGGGCTCAAGAATGGTCAAACCCGGATATTCAATGTCGCGAACACGAATGGAAGCACCAATATCCAGGCCGCTGATGTCCAGGCTTACTGCATCCGGAAAATCTTTGGGCAGGCCCGCCAAGGTTAAATGACGGAAGTTTTGGCTTAGTTTACCACCATTCCTTACACCAACAGAGTTTCCTTCCAAAGAAACGGGCATTTTGATCTTCACTTCTTTGTCATCGGTGAGCTGAAGGAAATCGACGTGTAAAAACGAATCGTTAACCGGATGCCATTGAATGTCCTGAATTACACCGTCGATTTGTTTGCCATCCACATCCAGGTTGACGCGATAAACATCCGGATTAAAAACCATTTTTTTCAGATCAATGACTGAAATGTGGAAATGCAATTGTTCTTCACCACCGTAAAGTACGCATGGAACGCGACCGTTTCTGCGAAGGTCTGCAGCACCTTTTTTCCCTACGTTCTCACGTAGAGAACCGCTCAATGATACTGTCTTCATATAATTTTATGTTTATAAGGATTTGTGTTTTTTGAATTACTGAAGGATGAAATGCGAACTGATGGATTCGTGATTCATTACTTTCCGCATAACATTTGAAAAGAGACCGGCTATGGTTAAAACCTTGATCTTTGAAGTGTCCTCTTCCTTTTTCAGGGGAATGGTATCGGTTACGATCATCTCGGTAAGTTGAGAAGCTGCAATGCGGTCGTAAGCCGGCCCGGAAAGCACGGCGTGCGTACACATGGCTCTTACACTTTTTGCTCCATGTTCCACGAACATTGCGGCAGCTTTGGTGAGGGTGCCGGCCGTATCGCAAATATCATCTACCAGCAGAATATCCTTTCCTTCCACATCTCCGATCACTGTCATGGCAGCCACTTCGTTGGCTATTTTACGTTGTTTATAACAAATAGCCAGGTCCACATTCATGTGTTTTGCATAAGAATTGGCACGTTTGGTTCCTCCTGTATCAGGCGTAGCCATTACCAGATCGGGTAAATTGAGTTCTTGTACATAGGGAATAAAAACACTTGAAGCAAAGAGGTGATCTACCGGAATATCAAAGAACCCCTGGATCTGATCGGCATGCAGGTCCATAGTCATCACGCGGTCTGTTCCTGCTGTAGTCAACATCTTTGCCACCAATTTGGCACCGATGGCTACACGAGGTTTGTCTTTTCTATCCTGGCGGGCAAACCCAAAATAAGGGATCACTGCAATTACTTTTCTGGCGGAGGCCCGTTTGGCAGCATCTATCATAAGGAGCAGTTCCATCAGGTTATCTGCCGGTGCAACCGTAGATTGAATGATGAACACATCGCATCCACGAACGGTTTCCTCAAGAAAAACCGTAAACTCTCCATCACTAAAACGTTGATAACAACTATTTCCCAACGGAATACCATAAGAACCGGAAATTTTTTTTGCTACTTCTTGTGAGGCCTGGCAAGAAAATATTTTTATTGGAGCATCCATTGTTGTGGTCTGTATATGTATGCGAAAAAGGGGGGCAAAGTTAGTGATTTCTGGTTTTATTCCACAGAAACGGACCGGAAAGCAACAAAGATCTGTAAAAAATAAAACACTCTGATGGGCACTCGGCAGTGCAAAAGTAAGGTTTTGAATGGTTTGATTTATAACATTACACTTTAAAAAAACCGGTGTACTGCATCGTCAGGAGCCGGAGAAACCATGCCCTATTGTAGTCGCTTCCTGGAATGATGCTCCACTCCGGAGTGATACGGGTAAAGGAAAACAGCCGCTGGGAGGTGCTATTGTTTTCAATTTGCGATTTCTGAATTCGGAGGGTTGTTGAAATGAAAAAAACCTCGTAAATTTGCCGTTCGCTCAAACGAGTGTAGTCGCTCTAAATCGGAATGGCTCAAATTGGCTTTCATTCTTATTTGCCCGTTTGATCGAAAGATCGGCGATGAAGTTGCAGAGGATGAAAAAACCGCCTATTTTGATAGGATATGCCCAGATGGCGGAATTGGTAGACGCGCACGACTCAAACTCGTGTTCCTTTGGAGTGTCGGTTCGATCCCGACTCTGGGTACTAAACGGGAAACATTCGAAAGGGTGTTTCCCGTTTTTGTATCCTTACTTTTGAAATCCTTACCCTACTTGTAAAGCTGGCTGCTTACGGCATTGAGCAGTTGACCTTGATTGTTGTAATCAATCCCACCGGGTGGTTTTGCCGGGGTGGAAAAAGCCGCTAAAAATGCATCTGCCCCGAGCGTACGAAGTTGAGTTTTTTGCCCGATGCCAAAAGATCGGATGGAATTAGGGTAAAACAAACTTTTGGAGATCATTCCAAAGCAGCCCGGTTGTGAAGAATATAGCCAAAATTAAAAAGTAAAGAAAGCGGATGCTCTGCCTTAAAATCATACACATTGGCCGTAAGGGAAACCGGCCCGAGCGGACTGTGAAAAACCAATGCGCCGGAAGCCACATAAAAACGCCCGTCGAAACGTGCGCTGTAATAGGCCTCGTTGTTGTGGTCGGCAAGCAAAGTGTGGTAAGGTTGAAATGCATACCCTTCCAGCCGTATATCCGCATTTTTATGCAATTCAAAAATGGTTTTCAACCCAAAAGCCGCATAAATATGAGCGCGAAATGACTCCTGAAATAAG
>CALLUQ010000051.1 GCA_938010565.1 uncultured Flavobacteriales bacterium | reverse complement strand
TGGAGCCCAGGCCGGCTTGTGCTGCCTGTGGTTTTCTTTGCATCTGTTGGGGAGCTTGCCGAATAATTGTGGGGGCAGGCACAACATTTGAAACCGGGGCAGCCTTTTTGGCAGCCATTGCCTTCACCATGAGCGTTTCAGCCCTCATTTGCTCGGTTTCGGCTCTGCGCTGATCGGTTTTTGATTCCCTTTTGGCCATCCGGGCTTTGTGTCTTTCTTTTTTTCGCTTTTTACACTTTCGTGAAAAACACAAAAAAGCATCGTACGCATCATCCTGGCCGCTTATTCCAAAGTTTCTTGTTGCTAATTCCATATTCGGTTTCTTTTAAGGGATTTGTGGCTGTGAAGTCGTTTTGTTTTTATGCATCTGCCAGATGAACAACGCGCCCAACAATGCGATTAACCCGATCACCCCTGCTATTTTGATCATCTTAGCTCTGTTTGCATTGGCATTCGCCTGCATTTGCTGGTTGACGACCATTTGCTCCTGTTGATTTTGCATCATCATCATGCTCTGTATGGATGCTCTTCTTGCCTGGTTTTTCTGTGCCTTCCGGTTGGAAAGATTACCGGCAAATGAGAAGATGGAGCCAATGGCTCCGGCTATGGCCGATACCGGGTCGGCACCCACTGTTACGTTGCTGCCTTTCGTTGCCCCGGCCAGATCCTTTGTGTTGAAGGAATCATTTTCATCCGGCACAACCTGATCAACTAACAACTCCGCTAATTGCTTGTTGAAAGCCTTATTGTTTTGGGAAATGGCATAAATCACAGCCTCCGTTAGCTCCGATCCTTTCGGGTTTTCGGGAACATCAATGCCATGTGCAGCCAAAAGACTTTTGAGTTTTTCAGGCTGATCGACAATGACGATGCCTGTCAAACGGAAAATGGCTGCTTCCTGCTTGTTCAACCTGGGAGTACCTTTTTGATTACCCGGTGAAGGTTCTGTTATTCGTACCATCAGGCCTTGCTTTTTATGGTAGCACCCACCAGCACACCGGCAAGCAGGGTTAATCCGAGAACAACAACACCCTGCCTGCTGACAAAGGCAAGAGGGATCAAAGTACTTTTCTCTTTCTTTTCTTCTTCCTGTTGATCGGTTGTTTTTCGCTTTCTCAGCTCATTCCAGACAATTTGTACCCGATCGGCCAGGCGCATGTCTTCGGGGGCTGTATTGGACTTGCTCATCATCTTCCGGTAATATTTTTCCAGTTCGGAAGTATTCATTTTTACCAGTTGACCGATGAAGTTCCCTACATCCGTGTCACCGGTGTAATTGCTGTACCCACATGCTCCGCAAAAATTGTCCTCAGAGTTATAGTTATAGCTGCTACATGCCCCACAATAGCTGTCTTCCCTTTGTCTGTTGCCGATACTGGCAATGGCTTTTTTATCGGGATGGATGCGGATTAAATCCTTAATGATTTTGCGCCCTTTCCGGCGAACCAATTTCCTGATGGCAGCCACCAGCTCGTGTATGTCCCTGGGGGGTTCATACCCGTAGTGATGTACCAACTCTTTTGCCTCTTTGGGGTTGCCGTACACGATGTAGTCGATCCTGTTTTGGGCGAATCGGCTTCTGTGTTGTTTTTCTTTTTTTCTCATGAGGGTTTAAAATGTGTTGAACCAAAAACAGCCAAAGACCGAAGGCGTATACCCTGACTTTGGCTGTTAGTATCTCAGTTGAACAAAGCCGCTGGTTAATAGTCAGCATTGTGCATTTCCTACCTTCTTCGTAGTACTCTGCGAGGTCTGCGCCCGAAGAATTTTCTCCCCCTTATCGGTGGTCGCCTTTGCCTTATCAAGCGTTTTACCTTTCTTTTTGGTCTCATACCGAAAGGCTTGCGTTTGGATTTGCGAAGCAAGTCGATGCCCGGAACGCCAGTAGTTCTTGGCGTAGTGGACATTTCAGCCACGTTCTGACCTTTGAGCAGGTTGCCAACGTTCGCTCTGGCTTTGATGGTAAAGGTGAACACCATTATAACACCCTTCTTAATCAGCACTTTAATGGAATCCTGACCAGTGATCTCCGCTTCAAAGTTGGAATCGTCAATCAATGTGGATGTAAAGTTGGCCGGTGAAGTAGCATTTCTGGGCTGGTATACCCTTTCGGTATTGCTTCCGGCGGCTGTTTCCCGGACTATCTTCAAGACGTTATCGAATTGGAGCTGGTCGCTCACCGATAGTTTCATTCCCTGAACAAGAAAGGGCGAACTCTTTGATTCGCTTCGCACCTGCTGGTGAGAACTTTCCTGCACATCTACTGTTACTCCTGCCGGCTGGCTTAAATTCGCGTGTCCTCCGAAAATGATCGCCTCGGCGTCCTGGTCGGAGGTGTTTTGTGCCACTATCGTTAAAGTTCTGTCATTGGGGTTGATCCTGCCGATAGAGGTTGGCTTGTATGAATCGTAATCATCATCATCTACCTGGTCGTCGTCATCGTCCAGGTAGGTTACTTCTTCATAGTCATCATCGTCATAGTACGAATCTTCGTTGCCCTCGAAGCCCGAATCAAAATCGTCTTCCTCATAACCGTCATAGTCATCGTAAGCAGATTCCGCATCGTCCTGGTAGGCGAGTATCTCATCGTCATAATCTCTCATGATCGTGTTTTTTAGTTCATAGTTTGATTTCCTTTGTGGCCTTTCACCACAGTTGGAAGGCTTATACCTTTTTGGCTATGCCTTCTGCGGTTTTGCTTCCGCCTTTTTTTGCTGCCAGCTTTTTTGCTTTGGCTTTATCCAATGCCGGCTTTACCACAAATACTCCCACCGCTATTCCGGCAATCAGCGTGATGCCTGCCACAGGGAGAATTACTTTCCAGTCAATATCTTTCATCTGTCCAATTTTTGTTGTGCAATGGCCAGGGGAAACTGACACGTTATTGCGCTTCGTTTTAATGAATTTTTAAATGCTTAAAACAGCTCGTTTGTGGATGGTCTTTAAACCAATGTCAGGTGCTAAAGTCGCTGGTTTTAAGGGGCATTCCCAGGTGCTAAATTGTACCCCGATACAATGACGATGAAGTTTCTTATCCTGAATAAAGAGGCAAAACCGGTACAAAGACCGGATGTTTTTTTCCGGACTTATTTTGTCCAGTTTGCCGGATAACCCATGAGCCACTCCACCCATACCGGATTGAGTTTGTCTCGTTCCTGTTCCCCGATGACACCATCGAGGTAACGCTTTTTGGCTCGATGAATGGAACTCTTACTTCCCGGATCACCCACCTTACCATCGTTTGCTCTGGGTGTGGGAAACATAGTTACTGCCTGGGGTAAAGTCATCGCATGTCTGTTTTTCCCGTTCCACTTAACTTTTTTCATTCTTTCCTGCATTGGCAGGCTTGCCATTGGGGTTGGAAAAAAAACAGGAAAAGCTGCTTGTTCGGCCAGATTGCCATTGGGATGTTTTATATAACGTTTGGAAAGCGATTCAGCCACCATGTCAGTTCTTTTTCCATCACTGGTCTGTGGGGTTAAAAATACGTTGACCGTGTCTGCTAAGTTTAGACTGTGGGTAACCCCATTTTTGCTAACCCTTCTGAATTTATCGTTCAGTACAATGTTGTTGTGTTCATTCTCCTGTGTGGTAGGAGTAGGGAGCAAATCGAGGTATTTCTTAGCCAGTTTCACAGATGCATTGAGCTTCAAAATAGGGTATCCCTTACTGGTTTGCTTTACTTGCCAGGCAAGTACCCGTTGTTTGGAGTGCCAAACATCTAACCTGCAAAGCAGTTTTGTAAAAGGCATTGGTTTTCTGGATTTCATTTCCTGCAAACAACGCATAGCTGTTTTGTGAAGCAGTATACTTTGATCGTTCATCGTAGTAATTTTTGCAGCGATGGATATTGGGGCTTTAGTTGGTTGCTTTTCCAGCTTCCATCATTTGAATGATGGATTCAATTTCAAGAATGGATTGAAATATGAGGTAGGCCATTTGGGGTACAATAGCATTTCCCAACCCTTTAATTCTGTTCACCCTTTGGGGAGCCTCAGGAGCCGTCCTGGCCACGTTGGGTTCGGACTGCCAGATGGATGGGAAATATCCATCGAAAGGTTGGGCTGTTTCCCAGGTCGTCATCTTCTCTGTATAGCCGGATTCGCCAAATGCCCCCGATGCTTCATCTGGCCGGCTACCCGAGTAGGAAAGCAATTCAATTTGCTGTTCAACAGTTCGCCAATAACTGTTTCGTTGCTTTCTTGTTTTAGCGTTGCATCGGTCTTTTCGGTAGCTGATGACCCACACCCGGTCTCTTTTGTGCCAGGCTCCGATACCGCAAGCCGGAAGTACAAATGTTTCGCTGTGGTAGCCTGCACTTTCCAGTGAAGCAAGTACTTCATCGAGAGCCAATGTGATGATGCCCGGAACATTCTCGCCAATAACATAATCCGGTCGCATGGTTTCAATGATCCTGAGCATTTCAGGCCAGAGGTAACGGCCATCCGATTGTCCTTTTCGTTTGCCTGCAAAAGAAAAAGGCTGGCAGGGGAATCCCCCACTAATGATGGAAACCGGACTGAGTTCTTTTTTACCGACTTGTGTGACATCTTCAAATAAGGGTGTTCCGGGAAAATGTTGCCGGAGAATTTGCCTGCAATAGGGTTCTTTCTCTACCTGCCAGCGTGTTGGGATGCCACTCCAATGAGCAGCCAGATCAAACCCTCCAATACCTGAAAACAAACTCCCGTGTGTGAGTTGAATGGAACTTGGCATAAAACCTGTTTTAAAGCCAAGTTCTTTCCTTTATGCAGGGTAACCCAGGTATGTTTTTGTACCGGGGTACAATTTTAAGCCTTCCTGGTTATCGGTAGTAGTAAGGGTGTTCCGGTACAATTTTTTTGAAAAAAAAGACGGTGTTCTATCTCTACGAACCGCTAACTGTACGGCTGTTAGAATCGGTTTTTATTTTTCTTTTTTCACCCTGTTAATCAGGCATTTTTCATTGAGAGCATAAATTCCGGTCTTCTTTATATAAATTTAAGTTTAAATAAAAAACAACCTTTAAAAATTAAAGATCATGAAAAATGTAAAAAAAGTATTCTTGTTAATGGTGATTGTATTCTGCCCCATGTTGTTCACAGCCTGTGAGCAGGATTCCTTCTTCGATGAAAAAACTTCGATTATTGAGGATAGTGATGATATTGCAGGTTCGGAAGATGAAATTGATTGAGTACCATTGTTTGTTACTTAAATTTAAAAAACCTGACTTTTATGCAAAGTTGGGTTTTTTTATAGAGAATAAAGGTATAATTTACAGGAGAATCAATACTATATAATTTTTATGTACAAATACCTTGTAATCGCATTATTATTTTTAGGCTGTTTTTCCGAAAACCATATTGATACACAGGAGTTATTGCCAGTTTATGAAAGTGCAAAAGATTTTTATAAACAGCAGGAATATGACCTGGCTTATAAAAACGCTTCTGCTTACCTGGAAAGTGTGGAAAATAAAGGCTACCTGAAACAGACCGGTAATGCACTCAATCTATTGGGGGTAATTTCCCGAAAACAAGGACAATACCCCGAAGCATTGGCCTTTTACCTCAAGGCAGTGGACATCAAGCAAAGCCTGAGGGATTCTATTTCCCTATCAAAAACTTACAACAATATAGGCACTATCTATGAAGTGAGTGGGGCGTACCAAGAAGCCCTTCGCTATCACATGAAAGTCCTCAAAATCAGGGGAAATGCAGGTGACCAACACCGAATGGAAATTTCTTATAAAAATATTGGTGTGGTATACATGAAAGATAAACAGTACAAAGAGGCATTGCACTACCTGCTCAAATCTCTTAAAATCAGCGAAAAAACAGGCCATGAAAAAAGAGCCGCAAATACTTCTAATGATATAGGGATTTGCTATAAAAAATCGAACAAGTATGCAGAAGCCATATTGTATCACCAAAAATCACTCATCACATGGATCCGGCTTGAAAATAAAGATGAAATAGCCCGAGCGTATAACAATATAGCAATAGTCTATTATCACATGGGCAGGCTTTCACTGGCAGCCAATTATGCTTCTCAGGCCATTGCTTCAGGTATAGCAGACAGGCAGGTATATGCCTATAATACGCTTTGCGATATTTACCATAAGCAGGGGCTTACCGATAAAGTGATCGAATATTCCGAAAAAAACATCGCTATTGCAGAAAAGGGGAAAATGCATAAGGTGAAAAAAGAGCTTTTAAAAGCGTATGAGTATGCTTATAAAAGCCACCTGGCACAAGGCAATAAAGACAAATCTATTTATTTTCTGGAAAAGCTAAACACCCTGTACAAAGAAATGGAGCAGGAGCAGGAACACTTTTACAAAACGGCTTTGGCCGAACAAATAAGGTTCAGGAAGGTTGAACAACAACATGAAATCGCCAAAGCCGGTATGCTTGGTATTAAAGCGCTTCGCCATCAACAAAGCTATTACCTGACGGCTATTTTTATCGTCATAGCCGGCTTTACAGGCTTTGGTATTGCACTCCGCCAAAGGCATAATCGCCTGCAAAAGTTAATGCACTCTTTCCCGATACGCATACGCAATTCTCTGTCAAATATCGGAGGGGTGTCTTTTTATGCCAGGCATTTTCCTGATGAAGCTGCCGAAAAACTCGATAAAGTAGACCACATCCTCCATGATGTAAACACAGAGCTAAGTTTTTTTATAGACCAGGTAAAAAAAGGTGGCGATACATTACAGCGATTTGACCCGGGCAAACAAATCAACAGCATTATTGATGGCTTCGGGAAGCATACCAAAAGAAAAGGTATATCCATCATCGCAAATATTACTCACGGATACCACATCTATACGCACAAAAAAGCCTACCTGGCTGCCTTTGAGTGGTTCATAAAGGACAGCATCAAACACGGAGATAAAGGAAGTTTTATTGAAGTAAAACTGTGGAATAGTCCGGATATGCTTTGGCTGGAAGTCATCGACCAACGGGCTAAGGTCAATTATTATTATGAAGATATGAGCATGATAAAAACACTTAAACAATTAGGTGGTATTGTGACGGTTAACCCAAGGTCAGGGGGTAAATTAGAAATAGTCATTGCCTTTGATTTGGCTTAAGCCCGGGCAATAAGCCAGGTTATTGCCTTTGTGCTTTTTTACCGGGGTACAATTTTAAGCCTTCCTGTTATCGGCAGTAGTAAGGGTGTTTCGGTGCTTTTTTTAACAATTAATCAAGATAAATCATACAACATTTCTTACGAAGTTTATTGGAGCTAAATTTCATTTCACATCTATAAATTGTTATTTTTAACAAACTTTTGTTTTGGAATGAATTACGTAACGTTTGAACGG
>CALLUQ010000050.1 GCA_938010565.1 uncultured Flavobacteriales bacterium | reverse complement strand
CCCTAAGGTTTCTTCAAAAGACCCGAAGTATGTCCGGACCCTTTAGGGGTTAATTTGCTATGAATGAGGTAGAAAATTATTCCGAACATCGAAAATACGCTGCCAAATATCACGCAGTTCCTCATCGTTTACACCACCTTCGCAATTTCCGTGTGCGCTCAGATCAGTTCAAAGTTCCGTTAGCCCGATAGTAAGGCCCGATAATATTTTGTACCCCGGTTGCACAACAAAACCTTCGGGTGAGAAGCAACCATCGCTTTTTTTGCACTTTATGAGTACCCGTCGAACCCAAAGCGCAAGCCACCGGAAGAGCCGGCTTCTCCCAAAACGTAAGGTGTACTCAACATATAAAAGAGCTGGATCTAAAACAGCCCTTCGATGAAATCGTCATTGGCAATATGAGGCAAAGTAACTTTTAGATCAGGTGTGCGTTCCATTTCGCGTTTGATGGCAAAAATAGCCCCTTCATTGCGTGCCCAGCCTCTTCGGGCAATGCCGTTGTTCACATCCCAATGCAACATCATCTTCAACCTACGGTCGGCATCATCCGACCCATCGAGGAGCATGCCAAACCCTCCGTTCATTACTTCCCCCCAACCTACTCCGCCACCGTTGTGAAGGGAAACCCAGGTGGCCCCGCGGAATGCATCACCGATCACATTGTGAACGGCCATATCGGCAGTAAACTGGGAACCATCGTAAATGTTGGACGTTTCCCGAAAAGGGGAATCCGTACCGGAAACATCGTGGTGATCGCGGCCCAGAACCACCGGTGCGGAAAGTTCGCCGGAAGCAACAGCCTTGTTAAAGGCCTCTGCAATTTTCATCCGGCCTTCCGCATCGGCATAAAGGATGCGTGCCTGAGAACCTACTACCATTTTGTTTTCCTCGGCAGCCCGAATCCACCGGATGTTATCGGCCATCTGTTGTTGGATCTCCACCGGAGAAACCTGCATGATCTTTTCGAGTACTTCACAAGCTATGCGATCGGTAACGGCAAGATCTTCGGGCCGGTTGCCGGTACATACCCAACGGAAAGGTCCGAACCCATAATCAAAACACATAGGACCCATAATGTCCTGCACATAACTCGGGTATTTAAAACCTTCGTTTTCGTCCAGAATGTTGGCCCCAGCACGCGAAGATTCCAACAAAAAAGCATTGCCATAATCGAAGAAATAGGTGCCTTCGGAAGTGTGCATGTTGATCGCATCCACATGGCGACGCAACGTAGCCTGAACGGCTTCTTTGAACCTTTCCGGTTCCTCGGCCATCATGCGGTTGGCGGCTTCAAATTCAATTCCGACCGGGTAATACCCGCCTGCCCACGGGTTGTGCAGCGAGGTTTGATCGGTACCCAGGTCGATGTAAACTTTTTCTTTGGCAAAATGTTCCCAGAGATCCACCACATTGCCTTGGTAAGCAATGGAAACCACTTCTTTATTAGCCCGGGCCTTTTTTACCCTTGCGGTCAACGCAACGAGGTCTTCGAATACTTCATCCACCCATCCCTGCGAATGGCGTACGGAAATGGCTTTCGGATTTACTTCGGCCACCACCGAAATGCATCCGGCAATGTTCCCTGCTTTGGGTTGTGCGCCGGACATGCCTCCCAATCCCGCAGAAACAAAGATCTTTCCTTCCAGTCCCTCTCCGTTTTTGGAAATCATTCTGCCGGCATTTAAAATGGTGATCGTAGTACCATGCACAATGCCCTGCGGACCGATGTACATAAAAGAACCCGCTGTCATTTGTCCGTATTGGGTGACCCCCAAAGCATTAAAACGCTCCCAATCGTCCGGTTTGGAATAATTGGGGATCATCATCCCATTCGTAACCACCACTCTTGGCGCATCTTTGTGCGATGGGAACAAGCCCATAGGATGTCCGGAATAAAGCACCAACGTTTGTTGATCTGTCATTTGAGCGAGGTACTGCATAGCAAGCCGGTATTGTGCCCAATTCTGGAAAACGGCTCCGTTACCCCCATAGGTGATCAACTCATGAGGGTGTTGGGCAACGGCATGATCCAGGTTATTGCTCAACATGAGCATGATGGCCGCTGCCTGTTGGCTCCGATGCGGATAGTCGTTGATGTTTCGGGCATACATTTTATAATCGGGCCGGTAACGATACATGTATATCCGCCCGTATGTTTCCAATTCTTCGGCAAACTCTTTTCCCAGAACCGAATGTTGTGCAACCGGAAAATAGCGCAAAGCATTGCGGATGGCCAGTTGTTTTTCCTTCCGGGTAAGAATGGCTTTTCGTTTCGGAGCATGGTTGATGTGGCGCTCGAAAGGTTTCGGAGCAGGCATTGTTGCCGGAATGCCTTCCAGAATGGCTTGTTGGAAATCGCTTAATGTTTCCGTGTTGAAAGTGGTTTCCATGGTCTGCAGTTTTAATCGAAAAAAAGACCTGAAAGCATGGAGCCAACAGGATCAGCGAAATTAACCTTTTCCTTAAAACTTCCATGGCGATCCGACCATACAAATCGGAGCGTTTTAAAACGCAATGGCCCGGAAACCGGATCTGAACTCAACCGGCGGGCGGCCTCGTTTGTTCTTGTTCTTGTGCTTTTAGCTACTTTTTATGGAGAAATGCTACGAAACGAGTACAAAAAAGCATACACACCGGGCATATAAGGCTAAAAATGGGTGGGCTTACTCCTACAGATCTATTGTTCTGCCTTTGTTTTACCTGTTTTTTTGTCATAGCCATACGGACAATGCTTACACCCTGATTTACAACAACGCCCCCTTTTGAGGTGGTACTTTTTGGTAAAAACGATGTAACCTTCCGAACTCATATAATAATCTTCCGGATCCAGTTTTCCCCGTTTGGAGAAGCCGCTCATATCTTCTTCACTCATGGGTGGTAAAGATGGTTAAAATGAAGGGATGTCAGAAG
>CALLUQ010000049.1 GCA_938010565.1 uncultured Flavobacteriales bacterium | reverse complement strand
TCCTTTTGCATCCGTGATGTAAAAATCTGTAATTCTCCCTGTTTTGTCTTCCATAGATCGGTAAGGCATTTGTTCTTCCGGGTCTGTCCAACTTACATTCCAACGTTTTACAAATATGCTTCCGTAATCTTGTATGGCAGGCGAAATCATAATAATGGTTTGCATAGGTACTTCGCCTTCCGCATAAAAAACTTCTTTATAATGAACCAGATAAGCATCGTTGAATTTCCATGTTTTGGTCGGTGAGTAATCGAAACCATTTTCATAAAAACAAACTTCTCCTGTAAGCATTTTATCTTTTTCTTCTCCGCTTTCGTCTTCACTATTTTTAGTCATTGAGCAAAGTAAAATATCATCCTCTGCCTGAGATATAAAGCCAAAAGTGATACAGCCACCCATAACTTCGGTGGCTGGTTTTCCGTTTCTTCTGGTTTCCCTTTGGTAACTGGCATCTACCCAGAGCAATTCTCTTTCCTGATCACCTAAATATATTTTTGCCAGTGTCATACTTTAATCTTTATTTATAACTCTGTATCGGTTTCTTCATCCGCTGTTTAGTTCCGGAAAGGCTATTTTGATGAACTAATATTATAAAAAAATCGCACACGACTACATCAGAAAGGTGTAATCGCAATTACCCTCACGTTAGTGGTTGATCGTAATGGCTAAATTATACAGAACCCCCTATCGGAATTAAAGATAAATAGCATTGTTGAAAGAACCGGATGCAGGGTTTTCTTTTCAGGTACCTGTAATCCCCAGTTAGATTATCAAAGAGGATAAAAAACAATTTGGTCAATGGGGGAGGGGGGGCCGACAGACTCCTTAGTGAACATGGAATAGGCCTGGTTCACATGCCAGTTATGAACTTTTTACACCTCCCTTCTTTGGTACATTCCGTTCTGCTTCCCTTTAAATCGAGAACCATTATACGCTGCCATAGCAGATGCTAAAAAAACGGTTGCATTGAAGTTCAAACTTCTACCGGCCATCACAAGGGACTCTCGGATAACGCATTCAAAAGGAGAATCGAACCCGAGCCTGATGATGCAGGCAACAAAACCGGTATAACAATAAAGCAGCATTCGGCATTGGAGGTATATCGCTCCGATGGAAATGAAAAAACAATTTTCAAAACAAAAAATGGCAGCTTAACTTAGCGTGCAATATTTTGTAGCAAGTCCCTTCCTACACACCACACACAAAACACTATTTAACACAAAACTCCAAACCATGCTTTTTTTACTATCGCCTGCTAAAAAAATGGATTACGAATCGCCTCCGGCGATTGAACAATACACCCTGCCGGAATTTATGAAAGAGGCGGAAATGCTCGTTAAAAAACTGAAAAAATACACGCCGGAAAAAATCGCCGGCATGATGAACCTCAGCACAAAACTGGCCCACCTGAATTTTGAACGCTACCAGGAATGGACGCCTGAGTTTACCCCCTCCAACGCCCGCCAGGCCATACTGGCATTTAAAGGCGATGTATATACCGGTATGAACGCAGCAACCTTTACCCCGGATGCGTTCGATTTTTCGCAAAAACATTTGCGCATCCTCTCCGGGTTACACGGTGTGTTGCGGCCATTGGATCTGATCCGGCCCTACCGTTTGGAAATGGGAACACGTTTTGCCATAACGCCCCAAAAAAACAACCTGTACCGGTATTGGGGAACCAAAATTGCCGGTTCCCTTAACCGTGCCATGGCCGAGCAAGGCGATGGAGTATTGGTCAACCTTGCCTCGGGAGAATACTACAAAGCCACAGACCCAAAAGCACTGAAGGCCGACCGCATTGTGAATATGCATTTCAAAGACTATAAAAACGGAGTTTATAAAACGATTTTTCTTTGGGTAAAGCAGGCTCGGGGAATGATGGCCTCCTGGGCCATCCGCAACCGGATCGAAAAGGCGGACGATCTCAAAGGTTTTGACCAAGCCGGCTACTATTACAGCCCCAACGACAGTACCGAAAACAATTGGGTGTTTTTACGCGATAAACCTGCCGGATCATCCGTCTCGTGACCAGTTTTTTTGAGAAGACTGATCCTCAGCCCATTGCTTTCACACGAAACAACCGGGGAAGTCAAACCACAAATTCCCAAGCACTTCGGTACAGTGCCTCCTGCTCCGCAAATTCCAAAAATTTCCGGTAAAAACGGTGGCTGCCAATGGTGGCACTGTCGCCAATAACAACGAGCTTTTTTCGGGCCCTCGTCATGGCTACATTCATACGGCGGACATCGGAGAGAAAACCGATCTGACCTTTTTCATTGCTTCGCACCAAAGAGAGGTAAATGATGTCTCTTTCCTGCCCCTGAAAAGCATCAACAGTCATGATATCCACCAAACTGCCCGGTGTGAGCCGTATGCCGTTTTTTTCCCATCTTTCACGCAACCGGACTACCTGCTCCTTATACGGCGCAATTACCCCCACGGAAACCGGACCCTGCAATTGTGTTCCCAATTGTTCCAAATGTTTCATCAATACATCCGCCTCGCCCGGATTCGTCAGGCTAAACCCCTCGCCATCCTGCTTCTCATCGAACCCACAACCTGCAGTATCCATAAACTCAACCGGCACTTCATCGCTCAAAGCACGATCGGCAACGGAAGGATCTGCCTGCAATGCGTTGTCATAAAAATAACGGTTGGGAAAAGCCATAATGTTTTGATGCATACGGTATTGTACGTTCAGCAAACACGCTTCGCCGGGCCTGAATTTCATGGCTTTTTCCAACAACGTCTGATCCAAACCGCCTTTGGCCGCAGCGCCGGATCTTATCGTGGGAGGCAATTGGAACGGATCTCCGGCCAGCACCACTTTCTGTGCGCGGGAAATGGGGATCCAGGTGGCAGGCTCCATGGCCTGAGCGGCTTCGTCTACTACCGCCACCGAAAAAACACGATCCCGGAGCCATTTATTCGCACTTCCCACCAGGGTAGTCGCAACGACGTGTGCCTCATCCAAAATCCGGTCAATGGCATGGTCTTCGATCCGGATGGCCTCTTTGGCCATCTCTTTGGCCTCGCGGTAGAGCAAACGGCGTTGTTCACGCTCTCCGGGGCCAAATTTACGTTTGTATTTACCGGCCATGCGGCGAAACTCTTCTGCCCTTTTTTTGAATTGTTTGATTTGTTTGTATTCCGGCTGAAGGCCGATCTTTCCTTCCAGCGTAAGCGGAACCAGAGCTTCGTCGATCCGTGATAAATTGCCCACGCGCACCACATTCAACCCTTCATCGCTGAGTTTACGGGCCAGGAAGTCGGTCGCCGCATTGCCTGGAGCACACACGAGCAATTGTTGGCCTTCGTGCGCCAGCAATCGAATGGCTGCTGTAAGGGTGGTGGTTTTTCCGGTTCCGGGAGGGCCGTGTACCAACGCTACATCTTCCGCATTCACAATTTTACTTACGGCCGCTTGCTGTGAGGCATTGAGATGGGGAAGCTTCGGAATAAAATCATCCTTAAATTGTGCCGATCTGACCCCGTAAAGGGTATCGCGCAACTGCCCCAAACGTTCGTTGCCGGCAAGAAGCACTTTTTGAACCGCAATTTCCATCTCTTTGTAACTGTTGAGATCGAGCAAAAGATCTACACCTGTTTTCCCATGATCAAGCCATTCGGGATGTTCATCGGCATACAAGGTCACTTTCATCCGTTGGCGGTCTGCAAAGTGAACGACACCCTGGCAGGTTTCCCCCTCAAAACGCAGTTGCTCCGTAAACAACCGCACGGTTTGCCCGGCCTGAAAACGATGGCTCTTACCGGAAGATTGTGCCCATTCAAAAATGGCGAAAGGACGATCTCCCAGTCCGTATCCTTCCTCTTTTACCTTCAACGGATAACAACATAGGCCATCGGCTTTTCGCTGTTTAATGCCGGTTTTTCCGGCGTAGGCTTCATAACGTTGGATCTCTTCTTCCTTTTCGAGTTGCAGAAGCGACTGGAGTTGGCGAAGTTGTTCATGAATTTCGGACACAGGGCGTTTTTTGTGCTAAAATACGGCAATCATTTCTTTTCTGAGGCTCCAAAGATCCCATTGCCGGAAATTAGAGAAAAGGAGTTAAATTTGGCGTGATTTTAACTTTTACAAAAAACAGGTAAACGATGGCATACGCAGAGATAGAAACGGAAAAAGGAACGATGAAAGTGGAGCTTTATGAAAACGATGCTCCGGGAACCGTAAAAAACTTTAAAGACCTTGCGATGAAAGGTTTTTATGATGGATTGAACTTTCACCGGGTATTGCCTGATTTTGTGATCCAGGGCGGTTGTCCGGATGGCACGGGAGCAGGCGGACCGGGCTATAAGATCCCATGTGAACTGACCGGTGGAAATCAATACCATGACCGGGGGGTTTTGTCGATGGCTCATGCCGGAAGAGATACAGGCGGATCGCAATTTTTCATCTGCCACAGCCGCAACAATACTTCCCACCTTGATGGCAACCATACTTGCTTCGGAAAAGTGATCGAAGGGTCCGATATAATTGATGATATCCGCCAGGGCGACCGGATCGTAGCGATCCGCATCCTCGAAAACTAACCGTTTTTTTGATGAGGGGAGGAAGCATTCTTCTTGTTTTTATCGGGATGCTCACATCCGTGGCTTCTTTGTGTGCACAAACGGAATTAAGCACGATGGGCGAACAACTGACAGACGCCTTTCGCACCGGCGATCCGGACAAACTGCTTGCCTGTTTCAGTTCGCGCGATGAAGTTCGGGAACTCATGATCGCCATTCATAAAAACAATGGTGGTACGGGAGTTATCGGTTACGAAGTGGATTCCGTTTACGAAAAATTCAAAACAGAGCTGGTGCAATACTTCCTCAAGGTACTGGCCGATGGTTCCCGGGAAAAAATCAAATGGAAAAAGGTGAAAACGGAGGAAACAGGCCTGGCAGCAACAGATGCTGTGGGGCGTTTCAAAATGGCCACCATGGTTCTTGTACTCCGGTATAAAAAGCAGTATTTCATGATCCGTTTTCCACAATCTTTTCAATTGGACAGCGGGTGGAAGATCGGTGCCGTAATGATTTGGGAAGGCCAGGTTACCCGCTAGTGTTAAGTCAAGCATACTTTAGCCGCACCAAGTTTTGATCTTTTTATCCCGTACTTCTTTGAAAAAACAACCCCTTAGCTACACTAGACTCCTATTTTTCGCATGGTTCGGAACAAAAATATCGGCAACTTATACGACACAGTACACCTGACTTAACACTAGTTTTATTGCCATAAGCAAGTGGAAAAATGCATTTTGATAAAGCCCCTCCTTTGTTTACAGAGAACGGAATTTCTGTTGTTGCCTGCGTTTGTCGGTTCGTAGTGAAAAATTATATTTATTTGTATAAACACTTTCCCCGATGAGCCTGACCACTTGTAGCCGTTGCATTCTCGACGAAAAAGACGATCCCGACATCCAGCCGGATGCGGAGGGCATCTGCCAGCATTGCCACCATCACGATGCTATGGTAGAACGTTTTACCTTTTCGGAGGAAGAGCGCCCTGTTCATCTCCAACAATTGTTGGCCAACATTAAAGAGGCCGGAAAAGGAAAGGAATACGATTGCATAATTGGCGTGAGTGGTGGTGTAGACAGTACCTATGTGGCTTACCTTACCAAAGAAATGGGTTTGCGGCCCCTGGCCGTTCACCTCGATAACGGATGGAATTCCGAGTTGGCCGTTAAAAACATCGAAAACATACTGAAACAACTCCACATTGATCTGTATACCCATGTGATCGACTGGGAAGAATTCAAAGACATCCAACTCAGCTATTTCAAAGCCGGAGTGATCGATCTGGAGGTTCCTACCGACAATGCCATTTTAGGGGCATTGTACAAAGTGGCACGCCGGCACAAGGTCAAGCACATCATTTCCGGCTATAGCACCGCTACCGAAGGTTTTCTTCCCAAGCATTGGGTATTCAATAAATTGGATATGAGGAATTTTAAGGCCATTCACAAACAATTTGGTTCCGTTAAACGCCATACTTTTCCGGCTATCGATATGTTTCGGCTGCATGCTTCCATGCGCATGAAACGCATTGAACTGGTTTCTCTTCTCGACTTTGTAGCCTATAATAAACCCGAAGCAAAGGAAACCATCACCCGCAAACTGGGGTGGCGCGACTACGGCGGCAAACATTACGAATCCATCTTCACCCGCTTTTATCAAGCCTACATTTTGCCCAAACGGTTTGGAGTGGACAAACGGAAATCGCACCTTTCGAGCCTGATCCGTTGCAACCAGTTATCGCGGGAAGCGGCACTGGAAGAAATGCAGCTTTCGCCTTACAACGATAATTTTGAACTGGAAGCAGAAGACAAAGCTTACGTGATCAAAAAACTGGGTTTTACAGAAGCGAGCTTTGCAGCATACATGCAAAGCCCCATCCATGCGCATTGCGATTATCCTTGTTACGATACGATGCGCTTTAACCTTTGGTCTCTGATGCTCAAGATGAATAAATTGCGCAAAAAAATATGGAAACGAAACTAACCTACCATACTTCTAGCGCGTATAAAATCAAAATATTACACGTTTTACAGGTGTACACTCCAAAACACGATGCCCGAAACAAAAAACCGTATGCTGCGTCAATGGGATAAAAAAGTCACCAAATCTTTCGTAAGGCGGTGTTTCCGTTATCCGGGTGCCATGCCTAAAAATGAAGCTGCCCCCATCGGAACAGATCAAAATGCGAAGCAGCCCTTGCCTTAAAAATACGATTGGAAAGAAAAGCCTTACTCAAAACGAGTATAACCCATAAGATCATAGGTAAACGATAAACATACAATGATGAAGGTAAAGTTTGCCATACTTGGATGCGGAAGAATCGCCAACCGCCATGCACAACACATCATCCGTCATCCGGAAGGAGAATTGGTAGCAGCCTTCGACATACACCGCCATCGCATGGAGGGTTTCTGCAAAAAACACGGATGCGATGCCGATACTACTCCGGAAGCACTGCTGGCCAGAACAGATATTGACATTGTAAACGTTTGTACGCCGAACGGTTTGCATGCCGAAGGCGCAATTGCTGCCTTAAAAAGCGGAAAACATGTTTTGGTAGAAAAACCCATGGCCCTTACCAAAGCGGATTGCGAAGCCATGATCTCCGCTTCATTGAACCACAACCGGCAATTGTTTATCGTAAAACAAAACCGCTACAACCCTCCGGTTGTTGCCGTAAAACAACTGGTGGATAACGGCAGCCTGGGCAAAGTGTATCAAGTGGTACTGAACTGCTACTGGAACCGCTCCGAACAATACTATAAAGAAAGCGATTGGAAAGGCCGGAAACGCCTGGATGGCGGCACCCTCTTTACCCAGTTCAGCCATTTTATCGACATTGCTTTTTACCTTTTCGGAGATATGGACGAACATCCCTGCGGATTCCTCAAAAATGCCAACCATAGGGATCTGATCGATTTTGAAGACAGCGGTGTATTTTCTTTCACCTTCAGATCGGGTGCATTGGGGCAACTGAGTTACACCACCTCCTGCTACGATAAAAACATGGAGGGTTCCATTACCATCTTTGCGGAAAACGGCACCATAAAAATCGGAGGGCAATACCTGAATACGTTGGATTATGTAGCCACCAACAATCTGATATTGCCCGAAATGCCCGGCACTTCCAATGCTCCGAACGATTATGGCCATTACCAGGGCTCCATGTCAAACCACGACAAGGTAATTTCCAATGTAATTGAAACCCTCAACGGCCGTTCCGCAATTATGACCAATGCGCTTGAAGGAATGAAAGTGGTCGAAATGATTGAAAACATGTATGCCAAGGCCCAATGGGTATCCCCATAAAAAAACAGGCATTCGCAACGCAACTTCCGGAGAAAGCGTAACGGTGACGATGCCCGGCAACTTGTATGGCTGCCCCTTAGGCAATCCGGTTTTTGCAGGGTCATTTTGTGAAATCCGAAACAATGCAACAATCGGCAACCCGGCCCCATGCTTTTATTGGTGAACCGGTACACACCGGGACGGGCTGTTTTATCGGGCACGGAGCCCAATTCGTCAATGATCCCTTTGCCAACGGTGATCCCGCTCGCGGCAACCGTACTTTGTGCCGCGAAACGAGAATCGGAAATCAGGTATCCACCGGTATCAATGCCACCATTTTGCCGGTACAAATTTGCGACCATGTGGTGATTGGCGCAGGTGTTGTGGCCACAAAAAATACGGAAGAACCCGGCATTTATACCGGAAATCCTGCTGTGAAGTTAACATCCATCGATCCGATTTCTTAATTTTAAGGCCTGAGTACCGCTTCATGGAAAAAATAAACCTCGTTGATCTTCGTCTCCAATACCTTTCCATTCGGGATGAAATAGACCAAAGCATCCGGCAAACACTGGAAAATGCGACTTTTATTGGCGGAGCCCCGGTACGGAATTTCGAAGCCGCCTTTTCGGAATACTGCCAATGCGATCACGTTGTGGGTTGTGCCAACGGAACCGACGCCATCGAACTGGCTTTAAAAGCATTGGAAATCGGAAAAGGAGATGAAGTACTGGTGCCGGCACATACCTGGATCTCCACAGCCGGTGCAGTGGCCAATGTTGGAGCCATACCTGTTTTTTGCGATACCCTTCCGGGATATTACACCATTTCGCCACTGGAAATAGCCACCCGGATCACCTCTCGTACCAAAGCCATTGTTCCGGTTCATCTGTATGGTTTACCTTGCAATATGGAAGCCATCATGGAACTGGCGGAAAAACACCGGCTAAAGGTGATTGAGGATTGTGCTCAGGCGCATGGTGCAGCCATCAACGGAAAACAAATTGCTACTTTCGGCGATGTTGCCACATTCAGTTTTTATCCGGGGAAAAACCTGGGAGCTTATGGCGATGCCGGAGCAGTAGCAACCCATAATTCGGAACTCGCCCACCGCATGCGCATGCTGGCCCATCACGGCCAGTTGAAAAAACACCAACACCTTATGGTAGGCCGCAACAGCCGTTTGGATGCTCTGCAGGCCGGTATCTTATCGGTTAAACTGAAACACCTTCCTGCCTGGACCCAAAAGCGCATTAAAATCGCGCAGCAATACCATGCTTTGCTCTCCGGTCTTCCGGTTGAAATACAAAAAGTACCCCCCGGTTATCAACACGTTTATCATTTGTATGTCATCCGGGTAAACGCCTCCGAAAGAAATGCTTTGAAAACACATTTGGAAAAGCGCGGTATCGGCACGGCCATTCATTATCCCCGTCCGTTGCATGTACAGGAAGCTTTTAAAGGGCTAAACCATCAGGCCAACGATTTTCCGAACGCAACCAGAGATTGCGACGAAATTTTGTCTTTGCCTTTTTATCCGGAATTGCGTCCGGATCAAATGGCGTATATCGCCGAAAGCATCCAACGTTTCTTTGCATGAAAGTGCTGATCCTTTGTGTCGATTTTCCACCTTTGAACTCCATCGGGGCACAGCGGCCCTATGCTTGGTACCGCTACTTTCATGAGCGTGGAGCAACCGTAACCGTTATTACCAAACGATGGAAAAAGCACACCTCTTCGCCGGAGACACTGCTACAACAAGCCAGCACCCTGAAAAAAAAACAGGTGGAAGTAACCCGAATGGGCAAAATAATTCGTCTTCCGCACCGGATCCTCCCCAACGAAAAGCTCATCCTAAAATATGGTATGAATAAAAAAGTGAGGCAACGAAAAATGCTCACTTTATTGTACCGGTGGTTTTCCTTTCCTTTTACTTCGTTTGATCAGTACAGTAACATGTATCGGGAGGCTGTTGCCGAGTTGGCCCAACAAAAATTTGATGTGGTCATCACCACAGGCCGGCCCTTCATTTTATTCAAGTACGGCTACCGGCTCCGTAAAAAACACAAATTGTTTTGGGTAGCCGACTACCGCGATGGCTGGTACCTGAACCATGTGATGAAACTGGCCAGAGGCACGCTACAGGCTTTATTACGCCAACACGAACTGAAATACGAAAAACGCTATCTGAAACAAGCCGACCTGATTTCGACCGTTGACCCGTTACTGGCAGCCGATCTGAAAAAAATGCATCAAAAACCAGCCATTTACAGCTACAATGGGTTTTGGGAGTTTCACCGGCCAACTCGCAAAATAGCACCTGATCCTCGCCTTGTGCTGACACATACCGGTACGTTAACTCCCGGCCAACGGGTGGAGTTTTTACTCGATGTGGTTCAGGAGTTACAGCAGGAAGGCATTGCAAAAGCCAGCAACCTGTTCATCCGTTTTACCGGACTGGATTATTTTCCCGATCAGTGTGCTCGTATCCGGAATGCTTATCCTGCACTCAAAACCATGATAGCCACCACTCCCAGAATCGATATGCAGGAAGCCCTGAATCTGAACACCGCCTCTGATTTTCTGCTTTCTTTTACCGAAGCAAGCAGCCAGGCGATCTACGCTAAAACGTACGATTATGTGGCTTGTGGCCGTCCCATTCTGGTTTTACCGGACGACCATTCTATACTGGGTAACTTTGTAAGGGAATTGGGGGCCGGAAATGCATTCGGAGACAAGGCCGAGCTCAAAATATTTTTGCGGCGGGCCATTCTGGATAAACAAACCGGAAAAACATCCGACCATCCAACCACCCACCTCCAAAAATCGGCACAATACACCCGGAGAGCACAAGCCCATGCTTACATCGACCAATTAAAGGAGGCCTTCCAAACCTGAAGCCTTACGACAAAGGGAGGCAACGTTGTGTGTGTGTTTGATGGACTGCCCATAACCCATCCGGCGTTTGGCAGGTATGGCACGCTACCTTTTCCCACTACAAAAACAAGAGCAACGTGCTTTGCAAACCCTTTCAAGCTGCAGAGAAAATCGGTTCCCCCTGTTCTAAATTTCAAAAACTACGTGTTTACACGTATATGTTAAAAATAAGCTTTTTACTCTACCATTAATCACATTAATGTTGCTTAATTTGCATTATGTAGCTACATACTTAATTATTCAAATGTCAAACTGCTAAATCCTTTTATGTGTTCTTAATATCCGGATGATACCCTGCAAAAAGTATAATAAACGATACCGACAAAATAACAACATCATTTTGTTTGGTGATCTGGATTCATCTTCGGAATTAAAAGCTCACAAATCTACAATCATTTAAAAACAAAATATTATGAAACTTTTTTATAAACAACTGGGGGCGTGCCTTCTTTTCGTTTGTGCCATGTTTACGGGTGAAGTAGCGTATGGTCAAAATTTCGCCGCAAACCTCACCATAGAAGGTGTTTTCTGTCCGGGCGATTCCTTTCAGGTCGAAGTTACGGGAATCAATGGAACACCTCCTTACAGGGTTAGTCGCTTGCTAACCCCGACCGACGATCCCAGTTACAATCCTTTTAATCCGGACACTGTTGATAGACAGCCCGCTCCCTTTATAACGTATCAGCAGCCAGACACCATACATTATTATTATGTTACGGATTCGAATAATCCACCCAATGAGTTCGCTGTTGCTGCTGCTCCAAACCTGAGCAACTTATTACAGATGCAAGCACTCGCTCCTCCCATTTCGTGTGCCGGAGGTTTAACTAACGTTACTGTTCAGGCAATTGGGGGTATTCCGCCTTACACTGGCACGGGAATGTTCCCAGTTACAGCTGGTACACACTCCTTTACGGTTATAGATGATGAGGGCTGTGAAGTGAGTCAAACCATTACAGTAAACGACGGACCAATTTGCAATAATGTATGCAATGATAGCCTTAAAATAGATAGCTGCTTTTGCGGAGAAACGCTTCCTGCCATCAACTCCGAGTTTAGTGTGCAAAGCGGTAAAGTAACACCCGGTGCCGATTACCGGTTCCGTGTGGTGAATGTCGGACTGGGTATCGATGCGATCATTTCCAGCATTGCTTCTCAGCCCGGTGGCGATTTTAGTCAGTTAAATAACCGACGCAAAACTTCGTTGGC
This sequence comes from uncultured Flavobacteriales bacterium, assembly GCA_938010565.1. Lineage (GTDB taxonomy): Bacteria > Bacteroidota > Bacteroidia > Flavobacteriales_D > CALLUQ01 > CALLUQ01. The sequence continues at coordinate 10,139 of CALLUQ010000049.1, read as the reverse complement.
GTTCCTTGATCCTTGTGACATGCAATACAACACTACGTATACCGTTTACGTTTCGGCTTTTGTTAATGGAGTTTGGACCGACTTTGATGATTCATGCCCATGTGACATCACCACTCCGGCAGCTCCTGCCCCTCGCCTCAGCACACAATACTGTGAGGGTACAGTGCCCAGCATGTCAACCCCACTGGTTGTTAAAGACTCCAGCAGAGTACTTGGAGCCCGCGCGTACCGGTACTGTTTCATAGATACAGCGAATGACGATACGATAATGGTAGTAAAAGATGGTCATCGTCCTTGGATTACCTCTTTTTATCAGGCTTCGGGTATAGACACCTCTACCACTTATTGCATTTATGTTAAAGCCGAAATATGTGTAGGTGGCATGTGGGTTTGGACTGCAAGCGGTGATCCTTGCTATGTTACTTCACCATCTTCACTAGACCGCCGTTACCAGTCCGGAGGGAACAGTACGATTGGAGAGCAATCCAACAGCCTTACACCAGGTTTCCAATTCGATGTAAAGAACCATGAAACCACAATGACCCTTTACCCCAATCCCGGTAAAGGATCCGAAACGTTGCTTTCACTTGAAAACCTCGGAAAAAACAGCACTGTTAATGTAACAGTAGTTGACTTTCAAGGAAAACAAGTTTACAACAAAAGTTTCCGTTCTTCCGGTAACAGCTTTACCACTCCGGTCCAATTCAATCAGCAATTGACCCCGGGTACCTATTTCATTCATGTGAACGCTGGTGAAACGCGTATCAACCAGAAGTTGATCATCCGGTAAACCAAAAAAAGTAGTCTTTTAATTCAAAAAAACCCGTTCCAATGGCATTGGAACGGGTTTTTTTAATGTGCCCGGTATGGGCAGAGCGAAAGTCTGGAACGCCATGGATGGCCGGGCGTTGGTCAATGGCACGTGCGCCTACTGCACAGATGGGATCTGAAGGAAGCCGGTGGCAAATCTCCGATCCGACCAACAGAGATCACATACCGGATCATACATAGGTAAACAGATCTTCCCGCACCATAGATTTTCCCTTTTTTAAACCACTGCTGATTTTCTTCCGATCCGGATATTTCTTTTATTTGGAATTACGCTGTTTTCTTTTGCCTAAAAAAACAATCCAATTCGTATCATGTGCGGCATTTCCGGCTATTTGGGAGAGTACTTTGAGCACGATCAGCTTCGGCAATCTGCTCATACCATGCGCCATCGCGGGCCTGATGCGGAGGGGTTCTACTCAGACGGCCCCGTCGGACTGGCACATCGCCGGTTAAGCATTATTGATCTGAGTACAGCCGCCAACCAACCCATGACATCTGCCAACGGTCGCTACGTGATGGTTTTTAACGGAGAAGTGTATAACCATTCCGAAGTTGCCCGCGACCTCAGCCTGCAACTCAAAACACGTTCCGACTCGGAAGTTGTGCTTGAAGCCTATGCAAAAAACGGCCCCGAGGTGCTTCATCATTTCAATGGCATGTTTGCCATAGCTATATGGGATAAAGAAAAAAAATCACTCTTTTTAGCCCGGGATCGTTTTGGGATCAAACCTTTATGCTACTATAAAGAAGGCCGGAACCTCGCTTTTGCCTCAGAACTCAAGGGGCTTCTTCCCTTCGTGAAACAAAAAGAAGCGGATCACGAGGCCATAGGCGATTTCCTGTTTCTCGAATACATCCCCCCTCCTGCTACGATCCTCAAAAACTGCTTTAAATTACCCGCCGGTCATTATATGATCGCCGACCGATCCGGTATAAAGATCCGCTGTTGGTACAACCTGTTGGAGAAGGTGGGCGAACCGCATGCAGCGGATGAGACGGAAATGGAAGAAACTCTTCATGCGTTGTTGCGCTCTTCCGTAAAAGCCCGATTGGCAAGTGATGTTCCCGTGGGCGCATTTCTAAGCGGTGGCACAGACTCATCTCTTATCAGTGCAGCCTTCGGGGCGGTTAGTGATCAGACCATCCGCACCTTTAACATAGGGTTTGACGTAGCTCAATTCGATGAATCCGAAGCAGCCCGTAAAGTAGCCGATCATCTTCAAACCCATCATACGTTTCTCCGGCTTGGTGCTTCCAATTCAATAAATTGGGCAACAAAGGTTGGTGATTATTATGATGAACCTTTCGCCGTTTCATCCTGTATCCCAAGTCTGCAGGTGAGTAAAATGGCCGCAGAACATGTTACCGTGGCCCTTAGCGGTGACGGAGGAGATGAACTCTTTATGGGTTATGATCTTTATCGATGGTACAACCGGGTGAGCAAAGTAGATCGCCTGGGTAAACCGGGAAGAAAAGGTATAGCTTTGCTCCTCTCAAAAGGCGATCACCGAAAGCAAAGAGCAGCCCGCATTTTAAACTATCCCTCTAAGTCGAAGCAATGGCTGCACGTTTGGTCGCAGGTTCAGGACATGTTCAGCGAAAGCGAGATCGCAAAGTTGGGGCTGAGTACTTACAGCCAGGAGCGCCTGCTTAACGAATGGAAAGCGGTGGCAGCCACCGGACGAACAGGGCACGACCAATTGTCGCTTTTCGACCTTAGAAATTACCTCGCAAACGACCTGCTCCACAAGGTCGATATCGCTTCCATGGCCCATGGCCTTGAAGTGAGGGTTCCTTTTCTCGACCACAGGCTGGTAGAATATGCCATAAATATCCCTGCCTGTTACAAAATACATGCATCGGGAGAGCAGAAATACCTCCTGAAGAAAGTATTGGAACGATACCTACCAAAACCACTCATTTATCGCCCGAAATGGGGGTTTCCCGCCCCTGTGGGAGATTGGTTACAAGCTGATCTGTCGTGGATGATAGATCGCTATCTCCTCAAAAACAACTCACCGCTTTTTGATCATTTTCAAAGCACTTATATTCGTCGGTTGGTTACTGATTTTCGCAAAGGAAACACGTACCTCACCAAAAAAGTATGGGCGCTGATCCAACTCGGCATGTGGGAAGAAAATTACCTTTTATGAGCCATTCATCCGACCTTCATAAAAAATGCCTCATCTGTGCACATTTGCAGCTCACTCCTCTGCCCCGGTACAACGACACCCACCTAGTGAAGTGTGGCAAATGCGGGTTTGTCTTCGCTCGGAAAATTCCCACACCACAAGAGTTGATCAAGCATTACGAAGGATACGGACGAAATGACTACCTCAGTCCGATCACCATCAAACGCTACCATGAGTTGTTGGATACCTTCGAAAAGTACCGTAAAACAGGGCGCATGCTTGATGTGGGTTGTGGCATTGGTTATTTTCTGGATGTAGCAAAGGAACGGGGATGGGAAGTACATGGTACCGAATACACAGACGAGGCAGTGGCCATTTGTCGCAAGAAAAATATCCCGACCCAACAAGGCCCACTCGATATTTCAAATTATTCCGAGGCCTCTTTTGATGTAATCGCTTCTTTCGAAGTGATAGAGCACATCAACAACCCCAACTCCGAAATGGAAAAAATTTCAACCCTGCTTCGATCCGGAGGGCTGTTTTATTGCACCACGCCAAACTGGTCATCGCTTTCGCGGATCATGTTAAAGCAACAATGGACCGTTATCGTTTATCCGGAACACCTGAGCTATTATACGGTATCCACACTAAAAAAACTCACCCAAAAGCATGGGTTCAACACCATAAAAACCATTACGTCAGGCTTTAGCCGTACACGCATGCAGCAAACATACAAGGGCATCCACGAACCTGTGATATCGGAAAATACGGCTGATGAGCGGTTGCGAAAAAAGATGGAGAGCCATGCTTTTCTACGCTTTGTGAAGTGGGGTATAAATGCCATGCTTGCCTTCTTTCGCAAAGGAGATACCATCAAGATATGGGCCGTTAAGCGATAGATCAGGCCAGTGCTTTTACTCCCTTTCTCCGGATGCTCTTTGCGTTCGCAATGCGCGGGAAATTTCTGAGTACTACAAATGTGGTGATGAAATACGGCATGAGCGGTATTTTATAACGGACCATGGCCCCATAATTCGCCGTTGTAAGGCCTACCGAAAATGCAAAGAAGAGGGCAAACAGCAAACTGAAAACCAAAATGGGGTTATTTTTTAATATCCGGATCAGGTGGATCATTTTCACTTTTAATAATGTTGTGATGACCAACAGGAGAATGATAAAATTCTCCAGAGCCGATACCATCACGATGGGTTTTTTCGCCTCCCACAAGAAGGGCCTGAACAATGCACTGGTAATGGCAATGGGCGCGTTATTCAGCATAGAAGAAACAGACCCGTCCAGCGAGGTTGTGAGTTGAAATTTATGGTCTCCGTATTGCCCCCGTTCAAGGTCATCCCGAACAATGAGGGCCATGTCTACGAGGTTATCAACCGAATACTTGCCAAACTGATCTCCAAAGGCGCTAAACGTTCCGTATGTGATCCCCCCTAGAACAACCAGCAATATCGGTAGCAAGAAGGTTCGGGCGATCACGTTTTTCATATTTTGTGCGTGATGAAGCAGAAACCACATCAATGAGCCCGGCAACAAGGCGATAAAGATGTACGGTTTAATCTCAATCATAAGGTAAATGGAAAAGATGAGGATCAGGCCGTTTACCAGATAATTCTTTCGCGCAAGAAAGGCTTGGTGGAAAGCATACGTAAACCAACAGGCCGCTGCAAAGGTATACGTGTCTTTAAGGATCCCGCTTCCCCAGAAAAAAACCGACGGTACAAACAAAATACCCCAGGCGAGATATTTTTCAATGCCCGGAAATTCACGTGTAAATAACTGATAAAGTTTCCATACGCCGGTATACGAGATCACAGACAACATCACAGAAGTGACCAAAAAGCTGTTCATACTGATCCATTGTATCGGAATGGTAAACCGGATCACTGCAAAGGTGTGCGAGTCCTTGTACATATAGGTGGGCGGATAACCCGTATCTCCAGTAAATGCGAGGTAATTCGCCCCGGAGAGGTTGCCTGACATAATATCAAGGAAACTCCCGGTATTGTGGTGCGCCAGATTCAGTAACGCTACCCCGCCTTTATAATAGTTAACGGTATCGCCTCCTTTGTAATAATAGACGTAAATGAGGCATATGGCAATTCCGCCTATTATCTTCATGGTTAATCCGAGGAGGAAATAACGGTAAGCCGGATCGGTTTTTATCTGCCTGTTTCTGATGAAAATGGCCACGATGTAAACGATCAGCAGGTAAAATGGAAGTATGGCTATGTCAAATAATCCTATCAGGTTCATGCGGAAGCGTTACGGGCTGTAAAATTAGGCATTCTTCTACTCGTGGTGGTAAGGCTCGTGGTGAAGAATGGTCATCCCTCTGTAAATCTGTTCGATGGCAAATAAACGGACCATCTGATGGGAAAAAGTAAGGGTGGAGAGGGCCAACTTTTCATTGCACCGGGCATACACCTCCTCCGAAAATCCGTATGGTCCGCCAATGGCCAGTACCATGGTTTTCAAACCGGTATTGGCTTTCTTCTGCATCCAGGCGGCCCATTCGGGAGAAGTGAAATTTTTGCCTTTTTCATCCAGTAAAACCAAATGATCCGAGGAGGCAAGGTGTTGCATCAATCGTTTCCCTTCTTCGATCTTTACCTGCGCTGCCGGCATCTTTCCCGATCCCTTTAAATCCGGGACTACCATGTATTCGAAAGGCCAGTAACGACGCAACCGCTTCTGATATTCGGCTATTCCTTCAACGAGGTACTTTTCGGATGTACGACCCATGGCCATGAGCTTGATTTTCATATTCCAAAGATAGCATACTGTGGGTATGGTCTTTTTTATCAGGAAATCGTATCTTTTGGCTTGGTATTTGAAATTTGAGAAGTAGTCCATTGGTAAAACAACCAAAAAAATTGAACACATGCACAGTTCCGTCATAGCCATTTTGTTTTTTCTTTCAGGTTATATGTTGCCACAACACGACCCGACGAACAAAATTATAACCCTGCTCAAAGCAGGCAATACCAAAGCGTTATCTACTCATTTCACCACAAAGATCGATCTTGCGGTACCGGGAACAGACGATGTTTACAGCCGGGCTCAGGCAGAGTTGATCCTCAAAAAATTCTTCATAAAAAACCAACCTTCCGAAGTGACCATTGTTCACCAGGGCACATCCAAACTGGGCATCCAATACCGGATTGGCTCCCTGAAAACAAGTACCGGCGAATACCGGCTTTCCTTTAACATGAAAAAAGATACCGATAAATTCTACATCCAACAGTTTCGGATTGAAGAAAACGATGCCGATTTTTAGCGGCACCCGTTTCTGCATCGCGATGTGATCCCGGTGCCGTATCATGTTGGCACATTGCTCGGCAATGTTTAGTTTTGTCCGTATGGATATTCAACGTTTTATTGCACTTGCTTTGGAAGAAGATATCGGAGATGGTGATCATTCTACTCTGGCTGTCGTACCTCCGGATGCACAGCGCAAAGCACAACTGATAGTGAAAGAAAACGGGCTTCTTGCCGGAGTTGAATTGGCCCGGAAGATCTTTCACCATTTTGATCCCGAATTGCAGCTTGATGTGAGGATGACCGACGGATCGCCTGTTGTAAAAGGCGACATTGCTTTTTTTGTGACCGGCCCGGCCCGTTCCATTCTGAGTACCGAAAGGCTGGTACTCAATTGCCTGCAACGCATGAGCGGCATCGCCACAACTACCGCCCGCGTTGTATCTTTATTGCAAGGTTTGGATACCCGGGTACTCGATACCCGAAAAACCACTCCGGGCATTCGTTTTCTGGAAAAGTGGGCCGTTCGGATCGGAGGGGGCACCAATCACCGGACCGGGCTCTACGATATGATCATGCTCAAGGACAACCATATTGATTATGCAGGGGGCATTGCCGCAGCCATTACTTCCACACAGGCCTATCTCAAAAAAACCGGGAAAAAGCTCCGGATCGAGATTGAGACCCGCAACATGGATGAAGTGCGTAAGGTAATGGAAACCGGTGGGGTAGATCGGATCATGTTCGACAATTTCACCCTTGAACAAACCCGCGAAGCCGTGCAATTCGTAGCGGGTAAGTACGAAACGGAATCTTCCGGTGGCATTACACCGGAAACCATTCGCGCCTATGCCGAATGCGGTGTCGATTACATCTCCGTAGGAGCACTGACCCATTCCGTAAAAAGCTTAGACATGAGCCTAAAAGCCATTTCCCGATGATAAAACGGATCGCAGACCGCATTGTAACATCTCGTATAGGCATGGGGGTTTCCCATTGGTCCAAAAAAGCATTTCTGCCGGGTTTTGAGGGGCTACACCTCAATGAGGTGATCCTTTTTTTTATACGCGGCATTCGGAAGGGCGCCATTGTTACCCGAGCCAGAGCGGTATCTTTTACCCTTTTTCTGGCCATGTTGCCCACCCTGCTTTTTCTGATCTCGCTGATCCCTTATATCCCTATTGAGAATTTTCAGGATGAATTGTTGTTGCGTTTTAAAGTCCTTATTCCCGAACCGGTGTATGTTTTGATGGAAGCAACGTTACACGATCTGATCGACCGAAAATACAGTACCATCCTTTCCATCGGTTTTTTTCTTACGGTATATTATGCCTCCAACAGCGTCAACTCCATCCTTACGAGTTTTAACAAAAGCTATCACCTTAAGGTCCAACGGCATCCCATCAAACAACGGTTGCTGGCCCTGTTTCTTATTTTCGTTCTCACCTTGCTTATGGTAATGGCGATTTCCTTAATGATCTTCAGCGATACGTTTTTCGGATGGCTTTTCCAACACCATTACGCGGAGGGGCATTTGATGTACTTCGTTTTGATCATCGCCAAATGGACTCTGATCGTTTTGCTCTTTCAACTGGCCATTTCTCTGCTTTATAATTTCGGAGATACGCAACGTACCGGGTGGAAGATCATTTCGGCCGGCAGTACATTGGCTACCGTTCTTTCGATTACCGTTTCGTGGGGGTTTGCCTGGTACGTTAGCCACTTTAGCAGTTATAACAAATTGTATGGTTCTCTTGGTACGGTAATTATTTTGCTGCTGTTGATTTATTTCAACGCTCTGATCCTCCTTATAGGTTTTGAATTAAACACCGGTATTTCCACCGCCAAAAGGCAAAAGCGCATGTTGTAGTATAGGGTTTTCGGTTCTCTTTGGCTTATTCCGGCCAACACACTGCATTGTGATAACGCAAAATTTCCTTCCCCTTCCCTTCGGTACGGTACAGGCAATCCCGGATCCGGAAGAAACAGACTGTCATTAACCACAACTGCTATTCGGATAAACCGTATATTTTGCTACTTTTGACAGGCTTTAGAGTTGAAAACAGCCTGACAGGATCAAACCAAATTTTTCATAAATGTACGATATTGGATTTCATCAAAGACGTTACGATTACACGTTACGATTCATGCAGGACAACCTTCCTGCGCCTCAGAAAGTGCTGGACCTTGGCACAAGAAACGCCTTTTCCGAAATGATGGATAAAAACGGGTATGAAGTTTCCAATACCGGCATGCCCGACCTTGACACGGAGTATAAAGTGGTCAATGATTTTGATGTAGATGCAGTAACGGCATTTGAAATCTTTGAACACCTGTTGGCCCCTTTTAATGTATTGCGTGAAATAAAGGCCGATAAGTTGTTTGCATCTGTTCCTCTTAATCTCTGGTTCGCTAAGGCGTATTGGAATGATAAAGTTGAATGGGATTGCCATTATCATGAGTTTGAAGATCGTCAGTTCGACTGGTTGCTAAAAAAAACCGGCTGGACCATCATCAAAAAGGAAAAACATCTGAGCCCTATCAAATCTTTGGGGATTCGTCCCATTCTTCGTCGCTTTATACCCCGGCACTACCTTGTTTACGCTGAACGTAAATAGCCCTTAAGGTAAATGCAGGTATTTTTTTACGATATTATTGACCTCAGGTGCTACTTTTGTCAGGTAAGCTGAAATTATGATCCATAGGCTAACCACCACTGAGGTCATGATCACATCTACCCACCAGTTGGCAAAGGAGGGCATGAACTCTCCTATCATCCATCCTATGGTAAGGATACCTGCTACCATTAACAGGTTCCAACTGAAAGGATGCATGTTCATTCGGTAATAAAGGTACCCTAAACGCAATAACCTGTTTAGTATAATAGAAATTAAGGTAGCGAGTGCCGCTCCTTCAATTCCCATTGTTGGTATAAAGATCAAATTGGTGACAATGCTGACGACAAGTAATATTCCACTAGCAAAAGGATCGAATTTAAACAGCTTACAAGCGATCATAATTTGCGGATTGATGCCCGTTCCCATTTCAAAGACCCGGCCAAAAGCCAAGTAAAGCAAAACATATTTTCCACTCGCATAGATATCGGGAAGCATTTCATAAACCCTGTCTACATTCGTCCAAACCCCTACAAAGACCGCACCACCAAGCAACAATTCCATGATTGCTGTTTTCTTATACAACGCTTTGATCTGATCTATTTTCTTTTCCTTAAACAGATTGGCAACAACAGGCAAACTGATCTTATTGATTTGTTGGCCCGGAACAAAAATGACCGAAGTTAGAAAAGTAGCAATTGCATAAACCGCCACATTATCCAAATCGAGGATCATCCCGATCATAAGAATATCAATTCGGTTAACGACCAGAAATGTGAATCCTGAGACCACTGAATAAGAGCAGTAAGTTAACATCAACCGTATAAGTCGCCATTGAAACCATATTTTCTTCGGATGCAGGCTTATGCCTCCTTTTCCTTTTATAATAACCCAAGCAAGTATGATTATGTTTCCGGCATACAAAAGAGTATAAAAGATCATGAAGCGATCAAAACCAATCACTTTGAAGTAGTACATAAAAATAAGAAGGGTAGTCAGCAAACGCACCAGGATCTGTCTGGTAAATGTGATAATAATCGTATTGTAACACGTTTGCAAATAAGCTTCAAAAGAGAGGTTCAGTAAAAGAAAAAGTGCTATGGGAATAGCGTAATAATAATGATCTATAAAGAGTGATGACTGACTTTGATGATAAATAATGATCTGATCCTTGAAAAGAATATAGATCAGCGTAAGCACCATAAAACCAAGTGCTGAAATCAGAAATGAAAAGTAAAGTGTTCCTGATTGAGTTCCGAATTGATTTTTGTACAAAGGAGCAAACCGA
>CALLUQ010000048.1 GCA_938010565.1 uncultured Flavobacteriales bacterium | reverse complement strand
CGACCGCAGGTGGTATTCTAATCGAGAAATACAAAGGCAACAGCAGTCTTTTTTCCAGTCGGAAGAATCATTGGAAATACCGGTGGAATGCCGCCGGAATGTTGCAAACGGTAACCCGGCCCGATGGGCACAAGGTCCATTTTACGTACGATACGTTGGGAAGGCGTTTGAGTAAAACGTTCAAAAACACCACCACCCGGTGGCTGTGGGATGGCGATGTACCGCTGCACGAGTGGAAGGAAAACAGCAAGCGGCTTAACTTCCCAACCATTGTTTAAACTCCGGAACTTTTTCTTTGGATACCGTTAGCTCTTGTCCGTCGGGCAACAAACGAACTTTTAGCTTTCTGTTGAGGTATTGTTTTACCGATTCGATGCTGTCGATGGAAATGAGAAACTGGCGATTGGCACGAAAATAACGTTCGTGGTCCACTTCTTTCTCGATCGTATCCAGGGTATCGGAAACGGAATATTGTTCACCATCTGTGGTAGTCAACAAACAAATGCCCTGATGGGAGTAGAAGTATTGAATGTGTTTTGTTTCAATGGAGATCAGGTTTTCGCCGCGATAAACCAAAAAGCGGGAACGATGGGTTTTTCCGATCCGGGCCGACAGTTTGGCAATATCGGGAATCGTGAACTGATCCCGCAGCTCTTTGAACTGGTTGATGCTTTTTTCCAGCTCACTGGCCCGGATGGGTTTCAGCAGGTAGTTAATGCTGTTCAGCTGAAAAGCCTCAATGGCATACTGGTCGTAGGCCGTTGTAAATATAATGGGAATGGTAATGTGCCAATCTTTAAAAAGGTCAAAGCTCAATCCGTCTGCCAACTGAATATCGGAAAAGATCAACTCCGGCATGGGGTGATCGGGATCTGAAAACCAGCGCCTCCCCTCCTCTATCGATTCAATTACAGCAATGATCGAGATCGATGGATCGACTTGCAACAACCGGCGCTCCAGGTTTTTGGCAGCCATTATTTCATCTTCAACGATCAGTATCCGCATGTTTTTTAATTACAGGTAAAAGTATGGTAAAATATTCCGGCCCTGCCGAAATATCCACTTTACTGTTGTTGAGTAAGGTATAACGTCTTTGTATATTTTTCAAGCCCAATCTGCTGGAAATGGCCCTGTTTTGTTTCAGTTGTATGTTGTTCCGAACCACCAGCACCCCGTTTTTCGTTTCCAGACGGATAATAAGGGGCCGCTCTTTGCTGATCACGTTGTGTTTGATCGCATTTTCGATCAAGATCTGAAGGGTTAACGGCGGCATAACCGTGTTCAACAATTTCGGGTCGATCTTCTTTTTGACGATCAGGTTGTCTTCGAAACGGATCTGTAATAAATGCAGGTACGATTCCAGAAATTCCATCTCTTTTGAAATGGTCACCATGTTCACCTCATTGTTTTGCAAAATATAGCGGTATACCGCCGACAGCTCAGCCAGGTAATCGGAAGCTTTGTCTTTATTGATATAAATGAGTTCGTTGAGGGTGGTAAAGTTATTGAAAAGAAAATGCGGGTTGATCTGATTCTTTAAGGCTTCATACTGGCTCCGGATGTTTTCCTTTTTCAACTCTTCCCGTTCCAGCAGCCCTTTTTTCCATTCGTAAAGAAAAAAATCACCGATAAAAATGGAATTGATCAACCCGATAAAAAGGACATCAATTACCAAAGCAAAAAGGCTAAAATTCTCCGGGATAACAAAATAAAGATAGGTTTCGGCAATGTAGAGCATGGCATGCCGCATCGAGAGAATGAAAGCAAAACTGAACCCGATCTGCACCATCAAACGCGGATAAAGGTAACGCTCAAAAGGCAACCATTGATTCAATTGCTGGTGCATCATTCGCAAAATAACGAGTACAAACAGGAAGGTCGAAACCGTTACAACGGTGTCCCAGAAGGGTGAGATCAGCACCATGTGGGCAATTTCGGAATCGGAGGTAATGCGGATCAGATGCATGGCAACGATCACCACCAACAAAAGGAAAATGCTAAGCTGGTTCTTCTTGATCAGTTCAACCCACTTCATGCTGTTGGTTTACTCGGTAACAACGGTTTGTATGCGATGGGAAGCATAGGCCGAAAAATGCCCCATTACGTTTTTACCATCAAAATTGGTTCTCACATTGCCCGGAACCGGAGCCAGCGGACTGGTACCTGCCTGCCCTTGTTGGTCGATGGATTGAAAATAAACATACGTGGCCTCATCCAGGCTCATTAGTTCCATCATGGCAGTATCGCCCGGTTCGTAATTATAAGGGATAAAGAAATTCAAATTTTCCGACAATCCATAGGAATCATCCACCAGCAAATATTTGAAGGCAACCTCCGGATCGCCGTACCAGATCTTATCGTTTTTAAAGGCCCGGACCCGGAAAAAGGAGGAAGCATCTGCTTCCCGCCTCCATTGCGAAAAGAAAAAGTAACCCGCAGGAAAAAAGCCGGTTTCTTCTTCATACACATAAGGAGTGGCGGTAAATTCGCTCATGGGCGATAAAAAACTGCTGGCACTGTAAACCGATCCGTTGATAACCACCTCCAGGGTATAGGTTCTGTTTTCAATGGCTTCTACCTGTCCGCCCGATTGGTACATGCCATGGTTCAGATGAGTTAGCACTTCGCTGTTGCCTGCATCATCACGCAAAGTAACTACAGCATCGAGCACACCTGTAAAACCCTCGGTATGATCGAGGTAGGCTTTGCTTTTCCGTATGGTAACATAAAACGGACCGGTGGCATCGATCACGTTGTTTTGTTTTTTCCGGACCACTTCTCCTTCAATGAAAATGATCTCTTCGTGCGGAGGAAGGTCTACTTTTGAAGGATCGATCACCTTTTCGCATGAAAAGACAGCAAGGAGAAAAACAGGAATAAGAATGATTTTGAACCGTTTCATGAGGGTTAGAAGTTAAAATTATACGTCAACGAAGGAAGAATGGGGAACAGGTACATCAGCACCACTTCTGTTGTGCCCGGATCGTCGGCCGAAGGCCGGAAATCAACCGCATAAGGATTTTTCCGGTTGTATACATTGTAGATGGAAAAATTCCATTCGGACCGCCATTTTTTTGTCGGATCGCCATGCCAAGTCATGCCCACATCCAACCGGTGGTTGGCGGGCATCCGTTGGGCATTCCGTTCGTTGTATACTTCGATCACCTGCCCGTCTAACACGATCCGGGCCGCCGGAAAAGTGGTAGCCAGTCCGGAAGCATATACCCAATTCAGGGTAGCCGACCATTTCTGGTTCAACCGGTGCATGAGGGTCATCGAATAATCGTGCCGCCGGTCGCTTCGGGCACGAAAAACTTCTCCGTTGTTCAGGGCATCGTACCGGCGGTTGCTCCAGGACAGTGTATAGGCCAGCCAGCCGGTTGTTTTTCCTTTTTTCTTTTTGAGAGAAAATTCGGCTCCGTAGGCTTTACCGGTTCCGAATACCATTTCCTGTTCAATGTACGGGTCCAGAATAATATCGGCTCCATCCCTAAAATCGATTTGGTTTTGGAGGTCTTTGTAGTAGATCTCAACGTTGCTTTCCCATGCATTCTCATCGAAATTCCTGAAATAACCCAGAGCTACCTGATCGGCGATCTGAGGTTGCACAATGTTGCTCGATGGTACCCAAAGGTCAAAAGGCAGGGCACTGTTGGTGTTGGAAGCCTGGTGTACATACTGGCGCGATCTCCCCACCGATGCTTTCAGTGCACTTTGATCGTCCGGAGCATAACGGACAGACAGGCGCGGTTCTATGCCGTGGTAGGTTTTAATGATCTCGCCATCGGAATAGTTCAGAATACCGGTAGGTGTGGTCAGGTTATTTTCGTCGAATGCATACACTTCTCCCGGGCCCACCAGATGAAACCAGGAATAACGCAGCCCGTAATGAAAGGCGAAGGTTCTGCCCCATTTTTGGTCTGCTTTGATGTAAGCCGAATTTTCCCAGGCCCGCCGGTCCGGGCGGCTGAAATTATTGAGATTGGAAGGCCCTGTAATTTCTACTTCTCCGTTGTTAAACCGATGGTATGTGCCCTGGGCTCCAAATTTTAATTTGAGGTTGTTGTTGAAGTAATAATCGTAATCCAGTTTGCCCTGATAATCGCGGATCCCGGCAATCAGACGAAAGTTTTCTTCTTCGCGGTTTTGCTCCAGCCCATAATTAAAATCGGAGAAGATCAGGCTCAGGTTGCTGAACAGTTTGGAGTTGTAGATGTGGTTCCACCGCAATGTTCCGGTGGTGTTTCCCCAATCAAAACCTGCGCCAAAACCGGCTGTAAACACATCTCTGCCAAAGTAACCGGATAAGAACAAACGATCGTTTTCTCCCAGCTGATAATGAGCTTTGGTATTCAGATCGTAAAAGAAAAGGGTATTGCTGTTGACGTTTTCATCCGGCGAAAGTTTGAGAAACAGATCGAGATAGGTTCGGCGGCCACTGATCAGAAAAGCGCCTTTGTCTTTTTTTATCGGACTTTCCAGAGTTAACCGCGACGAAAGCAAACCCATGCCTCCTTTACCGGCAAATTGTTTTGAATTTCCTTCGTTCATTTTAATATCGAGTACCGAAGAAACCCTGCCTCCGTATTGAGCGGGGCCTGCTCCTTTGTGCAGGGTTACATCTTTGATGGCATCGACATTAAAAACGGAAAAAAAACCCAGCAAATGGGATGCATTGTACACCGTGGCTTCATCCAGCAAAAGCAGGTTCTGATCGGACCCGCCACCGCGAACAAAAAAGCCGGCCATTCCATCTACTGCTGCAGCAACACCCGGTTGGGTCTGAATGGCTTTCAGCACATCGGCTTCACCGGCCACCACCGGAATGCTTTTGATCTCACTGCTTTCCATTTTTACAATGCTCATCTGGCCCGATCGGATCTGTTCATCCTCTTTTTCGTCGGTTATTTCTACCTCTTGCAGTGCAATCCCTTTCGGCTGCATTTCAATATCGAGGCGTGTTTTTCCGGTTATTTCCACCGGAATCACTTTCTTTTCGAAACCCACATACGAAATTTCAAGCTGGTGCTTCCCTTCCGGCAGGTTCAGCGAATAAAAACCATATTCGTTTGTAGTAGTGCCTGTTTTTAACGTAGGAACACCAATGTTGGCATACAATAAGGTTTCGCCCGAGGTGCCATTTCTGATCACTCCGCTGATGTCAAATTTTCGGTCTCCGCTTTCCTGGGCTCGGGCCTGAATTCCCATCCCGCCAAGGAAAATGAGCAACAAAAAGCCATGTTTCATGTGATTTGTATTTGAGACGACAAATTTGATTTTTTGCATATAAATGGCCAACACGATACAAGTGAAACGGACAAATCGCATGGTGAAAAGTACGGGTACACCAAAACGTATGGCGATTCCTTTTTTAACCGGCCCAGATCCGGTTACAGGTCTTATTTTCAAAACTTTATTTAGATGCATTGCTACCTGTAACGGGAATGTTTTTCGTGCTATAACCGGGTTTTGTTTCCTCTCTGTTTGCTGTGATGCATCTTTTTGATCCCGGTGCAAAATTCCGGATGTTTCGATCGCAACCGGAAGCCGGAACATTGGAAATGCCTGGAAACCTGTATCTGAAAAGCCCGTTTGCACGTTAATTGAGATCGGAAGGCTCTTAATCGGTGGACAAACCTGTGAACAACTTTTTTGTTTTTCCGAAGCAGATGCTCCGGAAACAAACCAAATTTGCAATCTTTAACGAATACAATATGACACAAAAGAACAAACCTAACGAACTGAACGAAACCATAGGCGAAGACGGCCAGCGCATCAGCCCTTTGCTTCCGGAACAGATTAAAAACTACCTGATTGATATCGACGGAACCATTACAGAGGATGTTCCGAACGAAGAGCCGGATCGTATGGTTACTTGCGAACCCTTTCCGGATGCTTTGAAAACCCTGAACAAATGGTACGATGAAGGCCATATCATTACTTTCTTTACTTCCAGAACCGAAGCCCATCGTGAAGTGACCGAAACCTGGCTCAACAAACACGGCTTTAAATACCACGGATGTTTATTTGGCAAACCCCGGGGAGGCAATTACCATTGGGTGGACAACCACCTGGTAAAGGCCACCCGCTACAAAGGAAAATTCACGGATATGGTGGTGGCCATGAAAGAAGTGGAAGTTTTCAGATCCTGACTTCAAGGGTTGCCATCGGGGTGTAAATTTTAATGCGATCATGCTGTGGGTACAACGCCATCTGTTTTTGCTTCCCGTTTGTTTTTTTCATCATTCGAAAGCGGTGTAAAAACTTTATTCTCCCTATTTCCGTCCGGTTTGATAATAATTGGATAATACCGGAGAAAAGTCAACGGGCAATAATGGAACAAATGTTTTAGCATATTGAAAATAATTGCGATATTCGCCGCTTAATATTTTAGGGGGAAGTGCATATCCTTGCATAAGTCCGTGTGTAAACGTAAGATAAAACAGCTTGAGAAGGCCAAAAAGAAAAAAAAGATTCAAAGGGCGGGTAATTAAAGAGAACCCGCACAAAATCAACCTAGAGATCCGTTCTTTAAATGTTCGTCTTGTTGGCGATCCGGAGCAGCACAAAATTGGGGTCATGCCGACCCGTAAGGCTTATGAGATTGCCTCCGAAATGGAGTTAGATCTGGTTGAAATTTCCCCCAATGCCGATCCTCCCGTAGCCAAAATCTTAGACTACAAAAAGTTCCTTTATGAGCAGAAAAAAAAGCAAAAGGAACTCAAGGCCCGTCAATCAAAAGTTGTCGTAAAAGAGATTCGTTTTGGCCCGAATACAGACGACCACGACTTTAATTTTAAGCTGGATCATGCAAGAAAATTCCTGCAGGAAGGCTCAAAAGTAAAAGCGTATGTCTTTTTTCGCGGGCGTTCCATTCTGTTTAAAAACAAAGGAGAGATCATTTTGCTTCGACTGGCTACGGAACTGGAAGAAGTAGGTGTGGTGGAAATGATGCCCAAAATGGAAGGCAAAAAGATGAACATGATCATCCAACCGAAAAAGAAAAATTAATAATGCGATAAATTGCTCGTGCAATGCCAAAAATGAAGACCAATTCAAGTGCTAAAAAGCGCTTTAAGTTTACCGGCTCAGGCAAGATTAAACGCAAACACGCTTTTAAAAGTCATATTCTTACTAAGAAAGAGACCAAGCGTAAGCGCAATCTTACAAAAGCGACTACCGTTCATCCTGCCGATGTGCCCAATGTAAAGCTGATGCTTTGCAAAAAGTAAATCCATTTTAAAAACAAAAACAGGTTAACTGTTCAACCAGGTTTCCAGCTGATCCAGGTCTAGAAGCATCTTGTTCCGACAAGATCGCTGGCTGCCAAAAAACAAAACACAATGCCAAGAAGTACCAACAGCGTAGCCTCCCGTGCCAGAAGGAAAAAGATCCTTAAATCTGCCCGCGGATATTTCGGGAGAAGAAAAAATGTGTATACCGTAGCAAAAAATGCGGTTGAAAAAGGAATGACGTATGCTTACCGCGATCGTCGCGCTAAGAAGCGTAATTTCCGTGCCCTCTGGATCCAACGCATCAATGCCGGTGCCCGCCAGCACGGCATGTCGTACAGCGAGTTTATGGGCAAAGTATCCAAAGCCGATATTCAATTGAACCGCAAGGTACTTGCCGATCTGGCCATGCATCACCAGGAAGCGTTCAAAGCCGTGGTAGACAAGGTGAATTAAAGATCCGTACTCAAACCTTATTATGAATCCTGTTTCGATTTTCGGAACAGGATTTTTTTTTATGGTACGCCCGGCATGGTCGCAAATGCTTGGAAGTGAAAGCTCTTTACAGGCCCGGCAAGGGGAATTGTTCGCTAAACGGCAAGGGCAAGATCCTGCTCAGAAAAAGATCGGTGATGGAAACGGTCAATGATGAATTAAAAAACAGGCGCCAGATGGAGCATTCAAGACACAGATCTTTTCCAGGCTTCATTGTAAATACCATTGCTGCTTTCATTGCATACTCATTTTTCCCAAAGAAGCCGGCTATCAAATATCAGTCGGTGAAAGCTAATCAAATCGTACTTTTTCAGAATCGAACTCCGGTTATCAGGGAAAAAGAAAGAACCCAGCTGGCTTCAGGCGAAAACAAATCAAAAAAGAGCCCCTTTCCATAACCAAAAAATAAGCCTGA
Source organism: uncultured Flavobacteriales bacterium (assembly GCA_938010565.1). Lineage (GTDB taxonomy): Bacteria > Bacteroidota > Bacteroidia > Flavobacteriales_D > CALLUQ01 > CALLUQ01. The sequence continues at coordinate 7,010 of CALLUQ010000048.1, read as the reverse complement.
AAATGATATTCTTACCACAAAAGACCAACCATTTCCGCAAAAAGAAAGAGCAAAATCCTTTCAGTGAATATACAACGGACGAAATTAAAAATAATTCATCTGCCATTGAGGCACAACACCAACACCACGCATTAACAAAGCCGTATAGAAAACAAACCCAAACCTTCCGGACAAATTTACTCCGGCAACAAACGGAACCTCGGCCCGAGGTTTTGGCCTTTGTCTTGTTGATAATTCTATTCTAATTCACAAGGTCAGATCGAATGTGGATTTTATCTTTATGGCCTCAAATAAAAAAGGAAATCAAATGGCCAACGATCTTTTAAAAGGAAAAAAAGGAATCATTTTCGGAGCACTGAACGACCTGTCGATTGCCTGGAAAGTAGCCCGGAGAGCATACGAAGAAGGTGCTGAAATTGTTTTGACCAATGCCCCGATCGCTATGCGAATGGGAGCCATTAACGATTTGGCGGCAAGCATTGGCAATGCACCTGTTATTCCTGCCGATGCTACCAAAGTAGAAGACCTGGAAAATCTGGTGGCCCGGTCTATGGAACATTTTGGCGGCAAATTCGATTTTGTATTGCACTCCATTGGCATGTCGCCCAATGTCAGAAAGAAAAAACAGTATACCGATCTGAAATACGAATGGTACAACCAAACCCTCGATGTATCGGGCATTTCCTTACACAAAACCCTCCATGTCTGTATGAAACAGGATGCACTGAATGAATGGGGAAGTGTGATCGCATTGACTTACATTGCTGCACAACGCATCTTTCCGGATTACAACGACATGGCCGATGCCAAATCGTTGCTTGAATCGGTTACCCGAAGTTTTGGATATCACTACGGCATAAAAAACAAGGTCCGGATAAATACCATTTCACAATCGCCAACCGTTACTACGGCAGGCACCGGGATCAAAGGCTTCAATGAATTCATCAACTTTTCGGAATCGATGAGCCCGTTAGGCAATGCAAGCGCCATGGATTGCGCCAACTACTGCATTTCCATGTTTTCCGACCTCACCAAATTTGTTACCATGCAAAACCTTTTTCACGACGGAGGTTTCAGCAGCACCGGTGTAACACAACAAGTGGTCGAAAAATTCGGAAACCCCGAAGAAAGCTGAATTTCTAAAAAATATACCTCACCAAAAAAGGCCGTTCCCGTATCCCCCGGAGCGGCTTTTTGCTTTGGCCACAACAAACACACAGCTTATTGAACGTACCTTTCATGCCATCGCTTAAAGATGAGCGCACACCACATTTTGCATGCACAACCCGCAGCAGATTTTTATGAAAACACGGCAAAATGATCGCATTTGCAGCCATATCATCAGGAATTCTATATTTGTTGTGCAGGATACGGAACCATTTGACTTTCCAAAACCAACCTTGCACTATTTTTGGCTCTTGGATCCTTGAAAGGAGTCAACAATAACCACAACTTAAAAAAACGTTTAAAGAATTAAACGACATTGCTATGAAAAAACGATTACTGCTTGCGTTGTTCACAGGAAATTCGTGCATTGCATTTGCTCAAACCGAAATGAGTTCGTGGACCGCAACCGGCGGCGGCGGCGTAGCCACCCCTGTTGTAACCGACTATCAGGCCATTGGCATTAACCCGAGCAACCTTGGATGGTCGGCCCGATACGAAGGCAAAACCTTCACACTGGGCTTTCTGGAAGGCAGTTACTCTGTTCACTCCCAAGCCTTAACGAAGCCTGCGATCAAAGATCGGCTAAAGATCAGCGATCTTTTCAACGAAAATGAGATTCCCTCCCTTACATACGATGAAAAAGCAGCTGCAGCCCGCGATTTTGCAGAATCAGCTACCGCTATCAACATCGATATTAACTGGATCGGAAGTGCTATAACCACAAAAGCTGTCGGAGGTTTTGCTTTTGGCATAAAAGAACGTTTCCAGTGGTATTCGCGTTTGAGCAGTTCGACATCTGAGATGCTTTTTCTGGGATACAATTCGGATTATTACGATCAAACCTTTTATGTAGATGGCATCGATACGATCGCAACCACTAACCCTGATTCCATTAACTATGGGACGGCCAGCATTCCCAACCCGATCTCCGAAATTCTTGACGACAGCCGTTTATCGCTAACCTGGATGCGGGAATATGGTTTTTCTTATGGCCTCAAGGTATTTGGAGGAGAAAACGTTTCGCTGTATGCCGGAGCGGGTTTGAAATACCTTCAGGGGTTGGGATTGGTGGATATCCGAAAAGTAAACGGAAACATGCAGGCGTATTTTGCCTTAACACCCGGTTTGGGGATCGAATACGAAAATTCTTCCTTTTCTAACCCATCAACCGCTGCAGATTCTGTCGGATTTTCAAGCGTAGGCTCCGGATTTGGGTTTGACCTGGGGCTGAGTGCCATCATCAACGAAAAATTAAAAATTGGAATGGCAGTTACAGACATCGGGTCCGTTACATGGGATGGAAATGTGTATCAGGTGAACAATACGCTGGTGGTAGAAACCGATTTAAATGGGATGGAATCGTACAACTTTGTCACTGACTTAGAGAATTTGGTTGGCCAAGATGGCGTGATCGGTGGAGAAGTTGTAAAAGAGCGTGTTACCAAACTGCCAACCCGGATAAGGGCCGGAGCCAGTTATCGGTTGCATAAAAAGTTAGAAGCAGGGGTCGACTTTATTGTTCCGATGAACCAGGAAATGGGAAATCTTGAAAAAATGGTCATCGGATTTGGAGGAATCTTTAAACCGGTAAAAATAGTGAAACTATCGGCCGGAATGGTTACCGGTGGGCATTACGAAACCATGGTACCCGTTGGCATTACACTTGCCATTCCTTCCGGAGTGTGGGAGTTTGGTGTGGCTTCGCGCGATGCCCTTATTTTCTTCACTTCCTCAAGCCCTACTTTATCGTTGGCTACCGGATTGCTCCGTTTCCGTTTTTAAACCGTCATCAGCGATATTTTTAGAGCGGTGAAAACGTTCTTTTTCCTTCTATTTGTCTTCCGGTTCCCGAAAACGTTTTTTCAATTCGTACAATTCGATACTGTTGCCCAATACACAACCAATTTTTGTCATTACGTTTAACAATATTTCATCGGGTTGAATGACCGACGGGGCAAAGAACTCCAAAACGCCTTCCACCTGATCGCCTTTCGGAATGGGAAAGGCCATTTCCGTTTTAATGTTCAGGTCCTTCTTTAGCCGGTCACGCGGAAAACTCCCTTCCGTATGGTCATCAATCCCCCATGAGGGCTCGCCGCTGTGGTATACCCGGCCTGTAAGGCCTTCGCCTTTTTTGGGGGAAACCTTCATCGTTTCTTCCTTAAAATGTTGGAAGTCTGCAGCGGCATTCGAATTCCAGATGCCAGTCGGCAATAATTGGTTGCGGTTTTTCGGATCGGGCAGAAAAGCATGGCCGAGTGGCCATTGCAGGTGTTGGCAGATCAGGTCAATGCATTTTCCAATTGCGGTTTCGGAAGAAGAACCGGTGTTTAATTCCCGGATGATCTCCTGTAACAGGAGAATGAATTGTGACTTTTGTTCGGATGCTTCAAAGAGCCGCTCCCGTTCCGCATTGCGGCGCTCCATCTCTTCCTGTGTGGCAGCCAGTTCTTCCATGTTCTGGCGAAGCTCTTCTTCCTGAGCTTTGAGGGCTTCGGAAGATTCCTGTGCATCGTGCAGCAACTTTCGGGTTTGTGCATTGGCCCTTTCGGCAGATAAACCGATGGCCAGGTTTTCACCAAATTGCTCCACCAGTTCAATGGCGTACTTCTGGTAGTTTTTGATCGATGCAAGCTCAAAAACACCCTCGATCCGCTGGTTTACCACCATGGGAACCAACAACAGCGATTTAGGAGCTATTTCGTTGCTGCCGGCCTGAATTTTGATGTAGTTTTCCGGAATTTCGGTCAGGTGAATAAAACTTCCTTCGCGATAGCACTGTCCCACCAGTCCTTCGTTCGGTTCCAGCTCTTTTTTCACAAATTTTTTCCGCTCCCAGGCATAACAGGAAGCCATGTAAATGCGTTCCTCTTCCTCGTAATCGATCTTATAAATCGCTCCTACTACCGATCCGGTATAATGCACCACAAACTTCAAAATGGCATCAAGATTCAGTTGATCCTCATGTTTATCGCGAATGAGTACGGATAAATCTGCCATACCTTTGTTTTGCCAGTTGCGCAAGCGTTCTGCTTTTTGTGTTTTTGATACTTCCTGCAGATCTGCCTTCATTCGAGCATTCTCTGCCCGTATTTCCCGGTTCAGGTCGTTGGCTTTGGAAAAAGCATCTGCTTTTCTATCGTAAACGTTCCGGTGCATCCGTACCCACATCAAAAGGTTTTGAACGCTGACCGCCATACCCGTACCCAGTACAAGGTAGTATCCGTACCCTTCCCGAATAAAAACATCGGGATGGCCCAGGCTGAAAGCGGCATTTACGGGTTCAAAAAAAAACAGCAGGCCCATGTTCAGGGCCATCACCGGAAACAATAATATGGGTTCCCTGCGTTTAAAAACCACAAAAGGAGCCATCAGAAAGGCAACCTGAATCACAAACATGGCCGGCATGGCCTGTTTTCCTTCCGGAACCAAAAGGGCATGGCCCAGGGTAACACAGATCGGAACAAGGACTGTGGCAAAAATGCGTGCAACATCGGTTTTGCCTGTTTTGTTCAACCAGAGTATAAACCAACCGTTGAATTGAACCAGAATGGGCAGCAAAACCAGATCCCGGTAATATAAGTAACAGATAATGGTAACCGGAGCTACCAAAAGGAGGTTCAGCAAGCCCAGCCGGTTGGACGAGCGGATCTTTTCCTTTAAAAGGGGATCGTGTTCCGCATGAACACCGTAGTCGATACACTTTTTGAGGAATTGAGCCATCATGTTCTTTTGGGCAATGGTTCTAAAAATATGAAAAAACCGGCACGAAGGACCACCGGAGAAGAACAGAAATTGAAACGGCTTAAAAAAACGTGCCGGTATTTCCTTTCCGGGATGGCGTATAAAGCAGGGGTTTGTGTGCCCGATTCGCCTGTTTTTAAAGCGGATCACCCAACAACGCAACAGCTGTTTTTGTTCACCCCCTTGCCCCAACTTTTGTTGTAGCCATGTGCTATATGTTAAACCGCCACCTGCAATTGTGTTAGGGTACGTTGCGTATGTATACCGGAACAGAAGCTACCCAGCTACATTACCGTTATGATACCACAAGATCATAACGGTATTCCATCTTTTTTGCCTTGGCCATAAACCAGGCATCAAAACGGATGAGTTCGGGGCTGGTCATGTTCCAGGCATATTTTGGGTTATTTGATGAAAGTAGACTTAATAAATCATCATGCGAATGAGAAACTTTTTCAAAGTTGTAAACTGTTTTACGCAACTCTCTCAGCACATCAACGATTAGCTCATTTCGTTTTGAAATCTTTTTACCCAAAGAACGGGCAAAGGTGATAAGATTAATGATTTTTTGATCCGCAATATGGTCGTATTTATCAGAGGTTATTTGAACCATAATTTCTAATATTCGTACCGAAATATTCCAACCTTCTTTATCCCCATCCAAAGCCGAAGTTTGGGTGAGTAAATAGGAGGCTTCTTCACAATCACCTCTAAACATTGATGCAGCAGCTTTATAATATCTCCATTTTGCGTATAGAAATGGAGATATAGAACGATAGTCAATGGCTAACAGCGATCGCATAATTAACCCAGCCTCTCCATAACGTTCGAGATGAAAATTTGCTCTAAACCTCACTTCCTGAGCCAGACAATAGTTAAGACTTCTTTTTTCGTATAGATCACTGGCCAGTTGACTGTGCGTTATCGCCTTATCAAACTCCTGAAGATAGAGGTAGTTGTCGGCAAGTCTCAAATGTGTTCCCGATATTCTATCGGCCATTTTGATGGCTTTACACTTATGTAGTTTTACAATTATTTGATTAAGGTTGTTGACCGCTTCATTATAATTTCCTTCGGCCTGAAAGAAGAAAACACTTATTACTTTAAGCCAGTACCATAAAGTTTCAGAAGGATAAGAAGCATAGGAGGTATTAAGATATTCAAACTGTTTTTTTAAATTTTCCGTTTCCCTTGGCTTTACCTGAAAATTATTTTTTGCCGTTATTTCCGTATAAAGAACAAATGCAGCATCACATAAGTTTTTGCAATTCTTGTAGTAATCAATCTCGCTTTTTAATACATGCGCTTTGTGGCCTCTTATTCCTAACACATGAAATTTGAGAATTAAAGCTTCTATAAGGGTGTCAAAAATTTCATACTTTTCTGTATCCTTAATGATTTTATCATTGATAATTCTGAAGTCTTCGTGAAGTCCGCGTCTCATGAATACTCTGGCAGCAAACAAGTTCTTTTTACTCTGAATATCAGCTTGAATATTTTCTGGAAACACCCCTGCCCGGTTAATATTAATATTCAAAGTCAGGGTTTCGAGTATCTTTTTTTTCAATTCCCAGATAAGGGTTCCAAATGCACCAAAGGTACTGTTTGGAGAAATTACTTCATGTGCCCTTGCATCAGATATCTGGTTATTTCTCAAGACCAATTCTAAAAGCCGAAGGGTTTTAGAATTGGTTTTTGTCTTTTTTACGTGAATTTGATCTTTTAATACAATCAACTCTTCTTTTCTCAAAGCACTTAAAAGCCTTCTCAGGCTCTCAATGTTGTTTCTATCCCTCTTCTTTTTTAAAAGATCCATTTCTCTTTAGAAATAATCGAAAAACACAATAGACAAGGCTTTTTTAAGCAAAAATCTCATTCCGGTAGCTTGTAGTATTTCTCCTGAAAAGTATCATTTATATATGGAATTTCCATAAGGTTGATTGTTATTAAAGGTAACTATAAAAATTCAAGTTATGTCAATTGTGATAAACGAACAAAGCATGATCAGTAAAAACACCCTAAGAAGTCAAAAAAAGGCACGTGAAGTACTGGAAAAATATCCGCTGCTCGAAAGCTTTATACAAGAAGTGAGGACTTGT